>NZ_JBHJQI010000245.1:0-6642 GCF_042262805.1 Streptomyces sp. NPDC056361 | reverse complement strand
GCCCCGGTTGACTACCGAACGACCCGGGGTGGGGCGCCGCACGTGCCGGGGCCCCCCCCCCTCCCCGCCCTGCGCGGCCACCGCGAGCGGTAGCCGTATCCGTATCCGTATCCGTATCCGTACCGAGGAGACGACCATGAAGTCCCGCACGCTCGTACGCTCCACCGTGCTCGCGGCCACGCCCGACGCCGTGTGGGCGGTCATCGGCGACTTCGGCGCGCTCGCCGAATGGCACCCGCACCTGCCGCCGTCGTCCCTCGAGGAGGGCGGCGACCCCGAAGTGCCGGGCGCAGTGCGGGTCTTCGCCGTCGACGGCAGGATCGTCGCCCGGGAGCGTCTGCTCGACCGGGACGCGGCCGCCCGTGCGTACCGCTACGCCCTGCTCGAACCCGTCGTCCTGCCCGTCCGCGACTACGTGGGCACCCTGGCCGTGCGCCCGCACCCCGGTGGGGCCGAGGTGACGTGGTCGGCCTCCTACCGGAGCGCGGACGACGTGGTGCCGCAGGTGGAGGCCCTGTTCGGGGACGGCACCTACGGCACCGGACTCGCCGCGCTGCGGGAGCGCCTCACATCCAGTCGCTGAAGCGCAGCCAGGTCATCATGTTGTCCATCGACGGCTGCGCAACCGCCGGACCGGCTGTCGCGCCGGCGGTGCGAGCCCGCTTCTCCGACTGCCTGCCGGGTCCGAACATGGACTGCCACACCGAGCGCGCGCAGCCGCGCACGGCGGGGGCGAGCCGCTCCATCTCGCGGTGGACGCCGTGGCCGCTCACCGAGATCGCGGCGATGGCACGGCCGGCGCCGCGCAGCGGAGCGGCCACGCAGAAGATCCCCCGGTACCCCTCCTCGTGGTCGAAGGCCACGCCGCGCTCGCGCGTCATCGCCAGCTCGCGGCGGAAGGAGTCGGGGCGGGTGATCGTGCGCGCGGTGCGTGCGCGCAGGCCGTCGCGTATCACCCGATCCACCGGCGGGCCGTCGCCGAAGGCCAGGATGGCCTTGCCCGAGGCCGTGCAGTACGCCGGCTGCCGCCCGCCGGTGCGCGAGGGGACGACGGAGTCGTCCGAGCCGCCGATGCGCTCCAGGTAGACCACCTCGGAGCCGTCGAGCACGGTGAGGTGCACGAGGTGGCCGGTGGACTCGTGGAGCGCGTGCAGGTGCGGCAGGGCCGCCCGGCGGAGCCGGTTGTGGTGCGAGGCCATGGCGCCGAGCTCCAGCATGCCCATGCCCAGGCGGTAGTCACGGCCCTCGCGTTCGAGCCAGCGCAGCTGCACCAGCTGATCGAGGATCCGGTGTGCGGAGGAGCGGCTGATGCCCGAGCGCTGCACGACCTCGGTGAGGGTGAGCCGGGGCCCGGCGCTCTCGAAGGCGCTCAGCACCTTCGCCGCCTTCTCCAGCAGGGACAGGGGCGGCATCCCGGCCTCGACAGCACGGGTCGTCATCGACACCTCCCACACGGACAGCACAGCCGATCGACCTCTGGCCGGGTCCGTAATCTCCGGTATTGCGTGGAGATTGCCAGAGGATGACGGGCGCTGGGAAGAGGGAGTTCCGTCTCGGAACAGTAACGCGTAGGTTCCCTGTCGTCACGGCACGACCGGTCCGGATCCGAGAGGGGTGCCCATGCGCGGCGAAGACGTCCTCGCGGCGGTCCGCGCCCTCGCCCCCGCCCTGCGCGAGCGGGCGGCCGGTGCGGAAGCCCTGCGGCGGGTCCCCGACGCCTCCGTCGAGGAACTGGAGGACGCCGGCTTCTTCCGACTGCTCCGCCCCGGCGCGTACGGCGGACTCGCCGCCGACCCCGCCGTCTTCTACTCCGCCGTGCACGAGATCGCCAAGGCCTGCGGCTCGACCGGCTGGGCGGCGTCGGTCCTCGGCGTCCACCCCTGGTACGTGGCCCAGTTCGACCCACGGGCGCAGGAGGAGGTCTGGGGCGCCGACGACTCCGCCCGGATCTGCTCCTCCCACGCCCCCACCGGCGACGTCACCCCCGACGGCGGGGGCTACCGGCTGTCCGGCCGCTGGCACTTCTCCGCCGGTTGCGACCACGCCGGGTGGGCCCTGCTCGGAGGCGTCGTCGCCGACGCCGAGGGCAGGCCGGTGGACATGCTGACCTTCCTGGTGCCGCGCGCCGACTACCGCGTCGACGACGTGTGGGACACGGTTGGCCTGCGCGGCAGCGGCAGCAACGACATCGTCGTCGAGGACGCCTTCGTGCCCGCCCATCGGACGCTCGGCTACGGCCCGGTGACCGCGCTGCGCTGCCCCGGGCACGACGTCCACCCCGAACCGCTGTACCGGTTGCCCTACGCGTCCGTCTTCACCACCGCCGTCTCCACCGCGATGGTCGGCATCGCCGAGGGCGCCTTCGAGGACCAGGTCGCCGCCGCCCGCCGGCGACCCCGGGTCGGCGAGGACCCCTTCGCGCAGGTCCGCATCGCCCGCGCCGCCGGCGAGATCGACGCCGCCCGGCTGCAGCTCTCCCGCAACATGGCCGAGTTGTACGCGCTCGCCCGCGCCGGCGCGGAGATCCCCAGGGAACTGCGCGCCCGCACCCGCCGCGACCAGGCCCTCGCCACCGAACGCGCCGTCACCGCCGTGGACCTGCTGATGGAGAACGCCGGCCGCGGTCCCCTGCGCGTCGGCGACGACGTCCTGCAGAGGGCCTGGCGCGACCTGCACACCGGCCGCGGCCAGGCGGCCAACGACGTGGACCGTGCCCTGGTCCTCTACGCCCAGGACGCCCTCGGCATGGACGTCCGCGACCCCATGCTCTGAGGCCCGCCCGACCGCCCCCGCCGGGTCCGGAGAGGCGGGTGCGGTCCGGGGCGGCCGGCGCGCACGCTCGGACACCCCCTGCGGACGCCTCCTGCGGGCAGCCTCCTGTGGACACCCCTGCGAACGCCTCCTGCGGACACCCCCTGCCAACGCCCCCTGCGCACCCCTCCTGGGCGGGTTCCCGCTGAGTGGGAGCAGCGCATTTCGTCGCCGTGCGGCACGCCGTACGGTCCTGGCATTCCCCCACCACGACCCGAAAGGGGATGCCCCATGGCCGATGACGTCCTGGCAGCGATCCGCGACCTCGCCCCCGCCCTGCGCGACCGCGCGGCCGAGGCCGAGACGCTGCGCCGCGTGCCCGACACGTCCGTGAAGGAACTCGAGGACACCGGCTTCTTCCAGCTCCTCCAGCCCAGGGCCTTCGGGGGCCGCGCGGCCGACCCGGTGGTCTTCTACACGGCGGTCAAGGAGATCGCCAAGGCGTGCGGCTCGACCGGTTGGGTCGCCTCCGTGGTCGGCGTCCACCCCTGGCACGTCGCCCTGTTCGACCCCCGCGCCCAGCAGGAGGTGTGGGGGCGGGACGCCAAGGCCCGGATCGCCTCCTCGTACGCCCCCACCGGTGAGGCCGCCGCCGCCGACGGAGGCTTCCGCCTCTCCGGCCGGTGGCACTTCTCCTCCGGCTGCGACCACGCCGGGTGGGCGCTCCTGGGCTGCCTCGTCACCGACGGCGACGGCAACCCGGTCGACATGCGCACCTTCCTGATCCCCCGCTCCGACTACCGGGTCGACGACGTGTGGGACACGGTCGGCCTGCGCGGCACCGGAAGCAACGACGTCGTCGTCGAGGACGTCTTCGTCCCCGAGCACCGCGCCCTGAGCTTCGGCCCGGTGACCGCCCTGCGGGTACCCGGTCACGACCTCAACCCCGAGCCGCTGTACCGGCTGCCGTACGCCGGCGTGTTCACCACCACCATCTCCACGCCGATCGTCGGCATCGCCGAGGGCGCCTTCGACGCGTACGCCGAGGCCACCCGGCGGCGGTTCCGCGTCTCGTACGGGCAGAAGGTCGCCGAGGACCCCTTCGCGCAGGTCCGCATCGCCCGCGCCGCGAGCGACATCGACGCGAGCTGGCTGCAACTGACCCGGAACATGGGCGAGATGTACGCCCTCGCCGGGCGCGGCGAGGAGATCCCCATGGAGCTGCGCACCCGCACCCGCCGCGACCAGGTCCTCGCCACCGAGCGCTGCGTCGCCGCGGTCGACCTGCTGATGGAGAACTCCGGCGGCAGCGCCATGCGCACCGGTCCCGGCCCGGTCCAGCGGGCCTGGCGCGACGCCCACACCGGACGGGGCCACGCCGCGAACGACCCCGAGCGGGCCCTGGTCATGTACGGGCAGAGCGCCCTCGGCATCGACATCCACGACACCATGGCCTGAGAGGCGCCGACGATGGCAGAGCTGACCTACGAGTCGACCTCCCGCACCGCCGAGGCGGCCGGGCTCACCCTCCACTACCACGAGGCGGCCCCCGCCGACCGGACGGCCGGAGCCCCTGTCGTGATCATGCTCCACGGAGGCGGGCCCGGCGCCTCCGCCTGGAGCAACTTCGGCCGCAACCTCCCCGTGTTCGCCGAGCACTTCCGCACGCTGCTCGTCGACCAGCCGTGCTTCGGTCGTTCGGACAAGCCGGTGCCCGACCGGGACTACTTCACCTTCAGCGCGAACGCCGTGGCCGCCCTGATGGACGAACTCGGAATCCACCGGGCCCACTTCATCGGCAACTCCCTCGGCGGCGGCACCGCCGTCCGCATGGCCCTGAACCACCCGGACAAGGTCGGCAAGCTCCTCCTGATGGGCCCCGGCGGGGTCTCCGTCAACCTCTTCGCGCCCGACCCGACCGAGGGCATCAAGCGACTCTTCGCGTTCACCACCTCGCCCGAGCCCACCAAGGAGCAACTGCGCGCCTTCCTCGGAGTGATGGCGTACGACCAGTCGATCGTCACCGACGAACTCGTCGAGGAGCGCTGGGCCTCGGCCACCGACCCCGACACCCGGCTCGGCAGCGCCCGGATGGGCGCCTCCTTCGCCGACCCCGCCTGGGCCGAGGACACGATGCTCTGGCGCGAGGCCCACCGGATCACCCAGCCGGTGCTGCTGACCTGGGGCCGCGAGGACCGCGTCAACCCCCTCGACGGCGCGCTGGTCGCCCTCAAGACCATCCCCGACGCGCGTCTGCACGTCTTCCCGCACTGCGGGCACTGGGCGCAGACCGAGCAGGCGGACGAGTTCAACCGCCTCGCCGTCGACTTCTTCTCCCACTGAACCTCCCCCTTGCCCCCTCGTACCGTCCCTCGTAACACCCCTCCTCGTACTGCCCCTTGACTCTTCGTCACGACACAAGAGGTGCACACCATGGACATCCGTGCTCTCGGCTACCTGCGCCTGGAGACCACCACCCTGGACGAGTGGCGCCGCTACGCCCTCGACGTCCTCGGCATGGTGGAGGCATCCGGCACCACAGAGGACACCCTCTGCCTCCGCATCGACGACCGCGCCTACCGCATCGTCGTCCAGGCCGGCGGGAGCGACCGGCTCCTCGCGGCCGGCTGGGAGGTGGCGAACGCCGCCGCCCTCGCCCGCGCCGCCGAGGAGCTGGAGGCGGCCGGCGTCGCCGTCAAGGCCGCCGACCCCGCCGCCCTCGCCGAGCGCCGCGTCCAGGGCCTGATCCACGTGACGGACCCGGGCGGCAACCCGCTGGAGATCTACTGGGGCCAGGCGCAGGACCACACGGCGCTCGGCACCCCCTACGGCAACCGCTTCGTCACCGGCGACCTGGGCCTCGGCCACGTCGTGCTCCCCGTGCCGGACATCGAGGCCGCGCTCGACTTCTACGAGAACCTGCTCGGCTTCCAGCTCCGCGACTCGATGAAGCTGCCGCCGCAGGCCGTCCCGACCGCCACCGAGCAGCGGGACTTCCACTGGATGCACTTCCTCAGCCCCAACCGCCGCCACCACAGCCTCGGGCTCTACCCCGGCGCACTGCCCCCGGGCATCGTGCACTTCATGGTCGAGCTGGAGACCCTCGACGACGTGGGCCGCGGCCTCGACCGCATGCACGCCGCCGGCATCCCCATCGCGTCCAGCCTCGGCCGCCACACCAACGACCGCATGGTGTCCTTCTACGCCCAGGCCCCCGGCGGTTTCCAGGTCGAGTACGGCTGGGACGGCCTCGTCGTCGACCCCGCCACCTGGGTCGCGAAGGAGATCACCGCCGACAGCTTCTGGGGCCACCAGTGGAACGGCTGATCCCTCCCTCCGAATTCAGGGACGTGCTCGGACGCTTCGCCAGCGGCATCACGGTGGTGGCGACACTCGACCCCGACGCCCTGGAGCCCGTCGGCTTCGCCTGCCAGTCCTTCGCCTCGCTCTCCCTCGACCCCCCGCTGGTCATGCTGGCCGTCGGACGGAACTCGACCAGCTGGCCGAGGATCGAGCGCGCGGGCCGCTTCTGCGTCAACATCCTCGCCGAGGACCAGCAGGCCACCTGCGCCTCGCTCGGCCGCAGCGGCCCCGACAAGTTCGCCGGGGTGCCCTGGAGCGTCGGCGAGCACGGCACCGTACGCGTCGACGGAGCCCTGGCCCACGTGGAGTGCGTGCTCGACGCCGTGTACGAGGCCGGCGACCACCACCTCGTCACCGCGCAGGTGGTGGCGCTCGACGCCGGCGAGGACGGCCGGCCGCTGCTGTTCTTCCGCAGCCGCTACGCCGTGGGCGCCTTCTGATGCCCGGCGCAGACCGCGAGGCCGCTCCGGTCCTCACCGACGCGCGGACCACCGCGCCATGACCCGGCGGCCGGGGCGGGGGACGGCC
>NZ_JBHJQI010000244.1:0-6907 GCF_042262805.1 Streptomyces sp. NPDC056361 | reverse complement strand
GGGCCGGGAGCGGCGCCGGGGCCCTCGTGCGCGTGCGGGCGTGACTGCGGGTCGGTCGGTGGAGCCGGGTCAGACGCCCGGCGCGGCGACCTCCACGCCGTGCTCGGCGGCCAGGCGGTGCAGGTCGTCCAGCTCCGCCTGCTCGACGTCCGCCAGGTAGTCGTCGCCCGTCTCACGAGCTCGCGTGAGGTCCGTCTGCGTGGTCCTGATGCGGTGCAGCAGTCCTGCGGTGAAAGCGTCCATCGTGCGCCCCCTCGTCGTGGGTCCGGTGGCACGGGGGTGTGCCGAGGGTGGGTGGATCACACACTGCGACCCCTGGGGGACAGGGAGCGTCAGGTGGCGCGCCACATACAGGGCGTGATCACGGGGTGTGCAGTCGTCCTCCCCAGCCCCTTCCTCACAGAAACCTCAACTGGCCCGTGAATCAGGTGAATTCTTCGCGCCCCGCCGCGCGCCCCCCGCTCACCACCCACCCGCCCCCGGCCCCCGCACCCCCGCCTTACAGCCGGTTTACGCGCGTACGGGGCAGGATGGACACGCACAGTCAGTGCGTGGAATCCAGCCGGTCCCCACCCCGGACAGCGGCTCGACGGGAAGGAAGAACGACGTGCGCGTACTCGTCGTCGAGGACGAGCAGCTGCTCGCCGATGCGGTGGCCACCGGACTGCGCCGGGAGGCCATGGCAGTCGACGTCGTGTACGACGGCGCCGCGGCCCTGGAGCGGGTCGGCGTCAACGACTACGACGTCGTCGTCCTCGACCGCGACCTCCCGCTCGTCCACGGCGACGACGTCTGCCGCAAGATCGTCGAGCTGGGCATGCCCACCCGCGTCCTGATGCTCACCGCCTCCGGCGACGTCAGCGACCGCGTGGAGGGCCTGGAGCTCGGCGCGGACGACTACCTCCCCAAGCCCTTCGCCTTCACCGAGCTCACCGCGCGCGTGCGCGCCCTCGGCCGGCGGACGACCGTGCCGCTCCCGCCCGTCCTGGAGCGCGCCGGCATCAAGCTCGACCCGAACCGCCGCGAGGTCTTCCGCGAGGGCGAGGAGGTCCAGCTCGCGCCCAAGGAGTTCGCCGTCCTGGAGGTCCTCATGCGCAGCGAGGGCGCCGTCGTCTCGGCCGAGCAGCTCCTGGAGAAGGCCTGGGACGAGAACACCGACCCCTTCACCAACGTGGTGCGCGTCACCGTCATGACCCTGCGCCGCAAGCTCGGCGAGCCGCCGGTCATCGTCACCGTGCCCGGCTCCGGGTACCGGATCTGACCTGATGGCCACCACACCGGCGCCGCACCCCCAGGCGCCACCGAAACCGACCTGGGACCCCCGGGACCCGGTCCGGCCGCTGCTGCGCCCGACCATCCGGATACGGCTCACGCTGCTGTACGGCGGGATGTTCCTCATCGCGGGCATCCTGCTGCTGTCGATCATCTACCTCTTCACGGCGCAGGCGCTCGGCGACAGCGCGGCCCAGCTGCCGTTCAAGATCGTCAAGGGCGAGGTGCAGCCGACCACGTCCTGGTGCCAGCTGCCCAACACGGGCACCGGCGAGCAGTTCAACGACGCCGTCTCGGTCTGCCTGCGGCACCAGAGCGACCTGGCCCTCGACGACCTCCTGCGCCGCTCCCTGTTCGCCCTGCTCGGCCTGAGCATCATCGCCTTCGCCTTCGGCTACGCCATGGCGGGACGGGTGCTCTCGCCGCTCGGCCGGATCACCCGCACCGCCCGCCAGGTGGCCGGCTCCGACCTCGCCCGGCGGATCGAGCTGGACGGCCCCGACGACGAGCTCAAGGAGCTCGCCGACACCTTCGACGAGATGCTGGAGCGCCTGGAGCGGGCCTTCACCGCGCAGCAGCGGTTCGTCGCCAACGCCTCGCACGAACTGCGGACCCCGCTCGCGATCAACCGCACCCTGCTGGAGATCCACGTCTCGGACCCCGAGGCGCCCCTGGCGCTCCAGCAGCTGGGCAAGACGCTGCTCGCCACCAACGAGCGCAGCGAGCAGCTCGTCGAGGGCCTGCTGCTGCTCGCCCGGAGCGACAACCAGATCATCGAGCGCAAGGCCGTCGACCTCGCCGAGGTCGCCTCCCGGGCGATCGACCAGACGCACGCCGAGGCCGCCGCCAAGGGCGTGGACATCCGGCGCGAGCTGGGTCCCGCGGTCGTCCAGGGCAACGGCGTCCTGCTGGAGCGGATCGCGCTGAACCTCCTCCAGAACGCCGTGCGGTACAACGTGCCGGACGACGGCTGGGTGGAGGTCACGACCGAGACCGAGCACGGCCAGGCGGTCCTGGTCATCTCGAACACGGGGCCGGTCGTTCCCGCGTACGAGATCGACAACCTCTTCGAGCCGTTCCGCAGGCTCCGCCAGGAGCGGACCGGCAGCGACAAGGGCGTCGGTCTCGGCCTGTCGATCGCCAGATCCGTGGCCCGTGCCCACGGCGGCCGTATCATCGCGGAGCCCCGCGAGGGCGGAGGTCTCGTGATGCGCGTCACTCTGCCGATCTGACACACTGCACGAGCCGACCGGTTCTGTTCGCTTTGCGCGGAATTCCGTGGCCCTGATTCTGAGACGCTCATGTGTGATCGATCACAGGAGAGGGTGTCCGGACCTCCACTCTCCGTGACCGAGAAATCCCTCGGAAAACCAGGAAAAGTCCGGGTTTCCGGGGCCCGGAATGACGGGAAGTACACGGGGTGGCGCCTGTGTGGGGCGCCCGGAGGACCGTGTACGGTCCGGTTCGCCACCCGAAGCCGATCACTCGCGAGACCGCGCGACGGGTGTCGATTGAGTAACAGACCTTGATGTGAGGCAAAATCTCCGCCTCAGGTCGGGCACAAGTCCGACCTCTCACGCGTTACGTGCGCTGGAGACACCGCAACCACCCAGAGGGGGAGAGCGACATGGCAACGGATTACGACACCCCACGCAAGACCGACGACGACGTCGACTCGGACAGCCTTGAGGAACTGAAGGCCCGCCGGAACGACAAGTCGACCTCGACCGTCGACGTCGACGAGTTCGAGGCCGCCGAAGGCCTGGAGCTTCCCGGCGCCGACCTCTCGAACGAGGAGCTGGCCGTCCGGGTCCTGCCCAAGCAGGCCGATGAGTTCACCTGCATGAGCTGCTTCCTCGTGCACCACCGCAGCCAGCTGGCCAGGGAGAAGAACGGCCAGCCGATCTGCCGCGACTGCGACTGAGGTCGCACGGCGTGGCAGGCGACACACCGTCCCGGAAGCGACGTCTGCGGCTCCCTCGGAGCCCGGAGACGCACAAGGGCGGCTCAGGCCCGGCAGAGGGTGCCCAGGAGGCTCCCGAAGCCGTGCAGACCGCATTCCTGCCCTCCCTCGACGCACGTGACGACGAGCGAGGCCTCGCGGCCTCGCTCGAGGCGGCGGCCGAGCTCGACCCGGCACTGCCGGCGGAGCGGGAGGCGGGACGGACCGGCGGGCACGACGTGGCGCGGCAGGACGGACGCCTCGGCGCCGTCAAGCGCCTCGCCGACCCCGCGCGGGCCCGGCTCGACAAGATCAGGATCGACTCCGAACGGATCGACGCCGTCCGACGCGGCGTCGCACAGGGCGTGCGACGCGGCGGCGACAGCGCCAAGGCCGGCATCGGCTACCTCGCCGACCGGCTGATCGACCTCGCCCCGCGGATCCCCGTCCGGGACCTGGCGACCCTGCGCAGGCAGTTCCCAGGACTCGACCCGGAACGGCTCGCGGACAAACTCGTCACGGGCGCCGCGAACGCGAGCTCCACCGTGGGCGCGGGCATCGGCGCCGCGGCCATGCTCCCGGTCCCCCCGGCCATGCCGGCCGAACTGGCGGCCGAGATCACCGGCGTCGCCGCCGTGGAACTCAAGCTCATCGCCGAGCTGCACGAGGTCTACGGACTGCGGCCCCCCGGCCGGCTCACCCAGCGCTCGGCGGCCTACCTGGCGTCCTGGGCCGAGGAGCGGGGCATCGACCCCACCAAGCCCACCACCGTCAACGCGGCCCTCGGCGGCCAACTCAAGCGCGAGCTGCGCCAGCAGATCATGAAACGCATGGTGCGCAACCTGCCGAACCTGATGCCCTTCATGGTCGGCGCCGCCGTCGGAGCGGTCATGAACCGCCGCGACACCAAGAAGCTCGCCACCCGCATCCGCAAGGACCTGCGCGCCCGCCAGATCCCCTGGGACGCCCTCCGCGACCTGCCTCCCCTGGACCAGCCCGAGAACCCCAAGGAACTGGGCTTCTAGGCCCCCGGCGGCGACGCAGGGCACCGAGGGAGCGGTCGGCAGCGGCACCGGCCCCAGTGACGACACAGGGGCCCCGAAGGGCCCCTGGGGTCGAGACGCCGCCGGCCGTCAGCCCTCGGCGCCGGACCGTTCGGCCTCCAGGGCCGCGATCAGCTCCTCCGGCTCGCGGCTGGACAGGTACACGTACGGCGTCGGGTCCGCCGGGTCCGCCACCTCGACCCGTACCGCCCCGGGCACGTAGCTGCGCATCAGCATGAAGGCGCGAGGGTCGGCCTTGTGGGTGCGCCAGGCGCGCGCCTCCTCCGCGTCGAGCGCCTCGGCCGCCCCGAGCGCCGCGACCGGGATCCGGGCGTCGCCCGCCACCAGCGAACCGGCCACCACCCGGATCCGGGCGGAGCCGTACGAGGAGACGCCCATCCCGGCGAGGACCGCCGCCACGATCAGGCCGCCCAGCATCGGGACCGTACCCAGCGGGAACATGATCAGGCCGCCGGAGAGACCGATCAGACCCGCGATCAGCCACCACGAGCGGGGCGCCGTCAGCCGCTCGTCGAAGCGCGGCGCGGCGGAGGGTGCGGGGGAGGGGGCCGGGGACGGTGCGGAAGGCTGCATGCGTCCAAGCTTGGCACGGCGCGACCGGCGCCCATCCGCGCGGGTAAGGTCTGCGCCTGTGACTGCAACATCTGCCGCCCTCACCCCGCCGGCCGACGCCATACCGCCGGTACGCCACCCCGACGCGCCGGCCCCCGGCGAGCTGCTCGGTGCGCACTACGAGTACTGCTTCGGGTGCGGCGGCGGGCAGCCCCACGGCCTGCACCTGGAGGCGCGGGCGGGCGAGGGCGTGACCGTCACCGCCGAGTTCACGGTGACCCCCGACCACCAGGGCGCCCCTGGCCTCGCGCACGGCGGCGTGCTCGCCACCGCGCTCGACGAGACCCTCGGCTCCCTGAACTGGCTGCTGCGGGTCATCGCCGTGACCGGACGCCTGGAGACCGACTTCGTCCGGCCCGTCCCCGTCGGCACCGTGCTCCACCTGGAGGCCGCGGTCACCGCCGTGCACGGCCGCAAGATCTTCTCGACCGCGGTCGGCCGGATCGGCGGGCCCGAGGGCCCCGTCGCCGTCCGTGCCGACGCCCTCTTCGTCGAGGTCAAGGTCGACCACTTCATCGACAACGGCCGCCCGGAGGAGATCCAGGCCGCCATGTCCGACCCCGACCAGGTCCGGCGCGCCCGCGCCTTCGAGGTGAACCCCTGATGCGCAACCCTGTCGACGTACTGATCCGCCGCGTGGACCCTGAGGTGCCGATCCCGGCCTACGGGCACCCCGGCGACGCCGGGGCGGACCTGGTGACCACCGAGGCCGCCGAGCTCGCCCCCGGCGAGCGCGCCGTGCTGCCCACCGGGGTCTCCATCGCCCTGCCGGACGGGTACGCGGCCTTCGTGCACCCGCGCTCCGGTCTCGCGGCCCGCTGCGGAGTGGCGCTGGTGAATGCCCCGGGGACGGTGGATGCCGGGTACCGTGGAGAGATCAAGGTGATCGTGGTCAATCTCGACCCGCGCGAGACCGTGCGGTTCGAACGATTCGACAGGATCGCCCAACTTGTCGTCCAACAGGTCGAGAAGGTGCGCTTCCACGAGGTGGCGGAACTTCCCGGCTCGGCGCGGGCCGAGGGGGGCTTCGGGTCCACCGGCGGTCATGCCGCCGTGGACGGCACTACGGGTGGGAATCGATACGCTTCGGTCGTATCCGACCGGGAAGGACAGTGACGTGTTCGGACGTCGCAAGAAGAGCGGTGCCGCCGAGGACGCGGCGGGCGAGGCCGAGCAGGTCGTCGACGCGGTGGACGGCGAGGACGCGGACGACGCGGCCCCGCGCCGTGTGAACCTTCCGCCGGCGCCCCGGCCCGACGGGCCCTGGGACATCTCCGAGGTGGCCAAGCCCGACGAGGGCCGCGTGGACCTCGGTGGCGTGTTCGTGCCCGGAGTCGAGGGCATGGAGCTGCGGGTGGAGGTGGCCGGTGACGCGATCGTCGCCGCCACCGTCGTGCTGCGCGACAGCGCCGTACAGCTGCAGGCCTTCGCCGCCCCCAAGAACGAGGGCATCTGGGGCGAGGTCCGCGACGAGATCGCCACGGGCATCGTCCAGCAGGGCGGTGTCATCGACGAGGTCGAGGGCCCCCTGGGCTGGGAACTGCGGGCCCAGGTGCCCGTACAGCTGCCGGACGGCAACCGCGGTGTGCAGATGGTCCGCTTCGTCGGCGTCGACGGGCCCCGCTGGTTCCTGCGCGGAGTGATCTCCGGGCAGGGCGCCGTGCAGCCCGAGGCCGCCGGACTCCTGGAGCAGATCGTCCGGGACACCGTCGTCGTCCGCGGCGACGGCCCGATGGCCCCGCGCGACCCGATCGTGCTCAAGCTGCCGAACGACGCGCAGATGGTGCCGGACGGCGTGCAGCAGGAGGAGCAGGAGAACTCCCGCTTCTCCGGCGGCATGGGACAGCTCCAGCGCGGCCCGGAGATCTCCGAGCTCCGCTGATCACCCTCGTTTCGACCGGCGGAGTTCCCCTGACTCCGCCGGGCACGCACGTTTCGACCGGCGGAGTCCACCCCGACCCCGCCGGGCACCCCTTGCTCCGCCCGGTGGGCCGCTTCCCGTACGTCTTCGTACGGG
>NZ_JBHJQI010000243.1:0-6926 GCF_042262805.1 Streptomyces sp. NPDC056361 | reverse complement strand
CGCCGTCCCGTGTGCCCACCCGTCCCGCCCTGGGGGTCCCCCCGGACGAAGTCTGGGGGAGGGACGATTGCCCACACGGGGCGGGGGGCGACGGGGGCCACGGCAGGCGCGGCCCCAAGCGGGGGTGGGCGGCAGGCTCGGCGGCGGTGCGGGCCCACGGGGGGCGGGCGCGGCCCGCTCGTCGGGCGGGCCCTCACGGCGGGTGGCGGGGGCTGGGGCGGAAGTTCGTAGGGGGGTTACCAGTGGCCTTGGGTCCAGGTGGGGTTGGCGGAGCGCATGGCGGTGGTGTCGTCGCGGTTGTGGTGGGTGCCGTCGTCGGTGAGCCAGCGGTGGTGGAGGGCGGCGAGGGCGGGGCGGTCGAGGTGGATGCCGAGGCCGGGGGTGTCGGGGACGGGGAAGTGGCCGGAGCGGAAGGCGGGGCGGGGGGTGATGACGTCTTCGGTCTGCCAGGGGTAGTGGGTGTCGCAGGCGTGGTGGAGGTCGGGGAGGGTGGCGGCGACGTGGGTCATGGCGGCGAGGCTGATGCCGAGGTGGGTGTTGGAGTGCATGGAGAGGCCGATGCCGTAGGTGCGGCAGAGGGCGGCCAGTTCGCGGGTGCGGTGGAGGCCGCCCCAGTAGTGGTGGTCGGCGAGGACGATGCGTACCGCGCCCTTCGCGAAGGCGTCGGGGATCTCCTCGAACGTGGTGACGCACATGTTGGTGGCGAGCGGTACGTCGGTGCGGGCCGCGATGCGGGCCATGGCGTCGGTGCCGCTCGACGGGTCCTCCAAGTACTCCAGGACGTCCCCCAGTTCGCGCGCGACGGCGAGTGAGGTCTCGACGGACCAGGCGCCGTTGGGGTCGAGGCGGAGCGGGCGGCCGGGGAAGGCCTCGGCGAGGGCGCGGATCGCGGCGATCTCGCGTTCGGGTTCGAAGACCCCGCCTTTGAGTTTGAAGGAGCGGAAGCCGTGGAGGCGGTCGAAGCGGCGCGCCTGGGCGACGACGCCCGCCGGGTCGAGGGCCGCGCCCCAGTCGTCCGTGGGGGCGGCGCCGGGGTGGGCGGCCCAGCGGTGGAAGAGGTAGGCGCTGTACTCGACGGAGTCGCGGACCTTGCCGCCGAGCAGGGCGTGGACGGGCAGGCCGAGGGTCTTGCCGAGGGCGTCGAGGCAGGCGGTCTCGAAGGCGGAGACGACGGAGAGGCGGAGTTTGGCGGCGGTCCGGACGCCGCGCAGGCCTCCGGCGTCGACTCCCGCGTCCGCGGCGGGCGACGGGCCTCCGCGGACCCCTGACAGTGCTCCGGCCGCGGGCCATGGTCCTCCGCCGACCCCTGACCGCGCTCCGGTCGCGGGCCATGGTCCTCCGCCGACCCCTGACCGCGCTTCGGCCGCGGGCCATGGCCCTCCGGCGGTCCCTGCCGACGCACCACCCGCCGGTGACGGCCCGCCCGCCCTCTCCCCCGCCGTCGCCGTCGCCGCCCCCTCCCCCGCCGCCTTCTCCGCCGCCGCGCAGACGATCTCCGCCAGAGCGAACAGGTCGTTCACGTCCGTGACCGACCTGCCGGGGAGGGCTTCGGCGAGGGGTTGGGCGAGGTTCAGGTAGACGTGGTCGCCGTAGGTTTCGCCGAGGCCGGTGACGCCTGCGCGGGTGGTGACTTCGACGACGAGGCGGGGGGTGTAGGGCTGGTGGACGCCCTGGAGGTTGAGGAGGGGTGGGTCGGAGATGAGGATCGGGGTGAGCCGGACGTGGTCGACGATCAGCTTCGAATCCATATGTGAACTGTATTCAGGGATGGGATCGAGGGCCAAGGGGTGAGGGCTCTTTCGCGTCGCACCTCTGGACGACATACCGACTGGTCGGTCATGATGAGCGCGTCCGAAGCCGACCCGGAGGTATGCACGCATGAGTTCCGACCCGCTGCCAGGACTCGACCCGGAGCAGCTGCGCCGGTTTCTCGACCGGGAGCGTCCCGGTCTGGTCGCCGGCCCCCTCGAAGCGCGGTTGATCGAGGGGGGCCGGTCGAACCTGACGTACGTGGTGAGCGACGGGAGCGGGCGCTGGGTCGTGCGCAGGCCGCCGCTCGGGCACGTGCTGGCGACGGCGCACGACATGCGGCGCGAGCACCGGGTGATCAGTGCGCTGGCCGGGACCGGGGTGCCGGTCCCCACGGCGGTGGTGCTCTGCGAGGACGAGTCGGTGCTCGGGGCTCCGTTCTACGTGATGGAGTTCGCGGACGGGACGCCGTACCGCTCGGCCCGCGAACTCGCGCCGCTCGGTCCCGAGCGCACGCGCGCCGCCGTGCTCGGTCTCGTCGACACGCTCGTCGACCTGCACGCGGTGGACCCGGCGGCGGTCGGACTCGGGGACTTCGGCCGCCCGGAGGGTTTCCTCGACCGGCAGCTGCGCCGGTGGGGCAAGCAGCTGGACGCGTCGCGCGGGCGGGAGCTGCCCGGCATCGACGAGCTGCACGCCGCGCTCGGCCGCGCGCTGCCCGCCTCCCCGCCGCCCACCGTGATCCACGGCGACTACCGGCTCGACAACGTCCTCATCGGCGAGGACGACCGCATCCGAGCCGTTCTGGACTGGGAGATGTCCACGCTCGGCGACCCGCTGACCGACCTCGGTCTCCTCGTCATGTACAGCACGCCGCTCGACCTGCCCGGCTCCCCGCTCTCCACCACCGCGACGGCCGCCGGGCATCCGACCGCCGCCGAGCTGGTCGAGCGCTACGCGGCCCGCTCGGGGCGCGACACGTCCGCCCTCGCCTGGTACACGGCCTTCGCCTGGTTCAAGCTCGCCGTGATCCTGGAAGGCATCCACTACCGCTACACCCTCGGACAGACGGTCGGCGCCGGCTTCGACCGCATCGGCGAACTCGTCCCCGTGTTCATCGAGCACGGCCTCACGACCCTTCAGGAAGGCTGATCCGCCATGGACTTCGCGTACGACGCCCGCACCGAGGAACTGCGGACGAGGCTGCTCGCCTTCATGGACGAGCACGTGTACCCGGCGGAGGCCGTCGCCGAGGAGCAGCGGGCCCGGCTCGCCTCCCCCTGGGACACCCCGCAGGTCGTGGAGGAGCTGAAGGCCGAGGCCAAGCGGCAGGGGCTGTGGAACCTCTTCCTGCCGGACGCCGAGTACGGGGCCGGGCTGACGAACCTCCAGTACGCGCCGCTCGCCGAGATCACCGGCCGCAGCCCGCACCTCGCCCCGACGGCCCTCAACTGCGCGGCCCCCGACACCGGGAACATGGAGCTGCTCGCCCAGTTCGGCGACGAGGCGCAGAAGAAGCAGTGGCTGGAGCCGCTGCTGTCGGGCGAGATCCGCTCCGCCTTCGCGATGACCGAGCCGGAGGTCGCCTCGTCGGACGCCACGAACATCGAGACCCGCATCCGACGGGACGGCGACGAGTACGTCGTCGACGGGCGCAAGTGGTACATCTCCGGGGCCATGAACCCCGACTGCCGGATCTTCATCGTCATGGGCAAGACGGACCCCGACGGCACCGACATCCGCCGGCAGCAGTCGATGATCCTCGTGCCCCGCGACACCCCCGGCGTCGAGGTGCGGCGCGCGATGCAGGTGTACGGGTACGAGGACCACTCCCACGGCGGCCACGCCGAGGTCGTGTTCGACGGCGTCCGCGTCCCCGCCTCGCACCTCATCGGCGCGGAGGGCGACGGCTTCGCCATCGCCCAGGCCCGTCTCGGCCCCGGCCGCATCCACCACTGCATGCGCCTGATCGGCATGGCGGAGCGGGCCGTCGAGCTGATGTGCCGCCGTGCCGTCTCCCGTACGGCCTTCGGCAAGGCCCTCGCCCAGCAGGGCGTCGTCCAGAACTGGATCGCGGACGCCCGGGTGACGATCGAGCAGCTGCGGCTCCTCGTCCTGAAGACGGCCTGGCTCATGGACACCGTCGGCAACCGGGGCGCGCACACCGAGATCCAGGCGATCAAGATCGCGACTCCGCGCGCGGTCGTCGACATCATCGACAAGGCCGTGCAGGCGCACGGGGCCGGCGGCGTGTCCCAGGACTTCCCGCTGGCCGAACTGTGGGCGGCGGCGCGGACGCTGAAGCTCGCGGACGGACCGGACGAGGTCCACCAGCGGTCGCTGGCGCGCCGGGAGCTGAAGCAGTACCTGTAGGGCGGGTCACAGCGTCCGAAGCAGTACCCGTGAGGCGGGTCGGGGCGTCTGGAGAAGACCCGTAGAACGGGTCGGGACGCCTGAACAAGTACCTGTGACGCGGGTCGGACGTCAGCCCAGCCGCAGGCAGAGGATGCCCGTCGCGGTGTGGACGCAGAGCCGTTCGTCGTCGATCCACTCCATGCCCAGGATCTCGCCGCCCAGGTGGACGCGGTGCAGGACCTCGGTGGTGTCGGCGGCGAACAGCGTCAGGCCGCCGTCGGCACCGGCGGTCAGGACCGTGGGGCGGCAGTTCCTGGTCTGCAGCCGGAGCGCGGTGACGCGGACCCGGTCGGGGCGCGGGACGAGGTCCGGCTTGTCGGGCCGCCCGCCGAACGAGGCGGGGAACCGGGTGCGGACCGCGAGTTCGCCGTCGCTCGTGACGTACCCGAGGGCGGGGCCCTGCGGCCAGCGGCCCAGGTCGTGGACGATGTCCGCCGAGGTCAGCCGCATGGCGAACCGGACCGTGTCGTCAGGAACCGAACGCACCGACAGGTAGGGCTCGGGCGGCGGCGCTTCCTCCGTGCTGCCGTCGAACTCGTGGCGCCGCCCGACGACGACGGCGAGGACCCGGGCGCCGTCCGGCACCAGCCGCATCGAGCGGACGTCGTTCAGGTCGATGTCCACGGGCTCTTTCACCCGGCCGTCGGGTGTGTGCAGGGCTATGTAGTGCCTGCCCATCTCGTAGTGGCCGAAGCAGGCGACGTAGCGGGGCTCTCCGGCGCCCGGTACGGGGCAGGCCCGGACCAGTCCGCGCGTCCTGGGGAAGGAGACGGGCGGCCCGATCGACCAGAGCCGCGTCCCGACCTGCTGCCGCCGCTTCCTCCGCTTGTTCACGAGCCGGTCCCGGAGGACGACCGGGGCACCCGGGTGGGTGTCGATGGCCGGGCCGTCGTCCCGCTCCTCCATGCGGTCCAGTACGGCGCCGCTCGCACCGTCCAGGAGGCGGGCGCCGTCGGCGTCCTGGACGACCACGACGGGCCGGCCGGAGTGCGTCCCGGTCCCGACGGTCATCGCGGGATCGTCGGCGGTCTCGCCCTGCTCGGGCGGCGGGCCGAGGCGCCACCCCTTGGCGGACCAGGAGTCCGCGCCCAGGGAGACCAGCCGGAGCCCGTCCGGTCCCCGGCCGGCCGGGAGGAGGCGGGACACCGGCGCGTCGGTGCGGGTCCTGCCGAGGACGGTGCCGTCGGCGGACCTGGCGGTCACGGCGTACGTGGTCGCCGAGAGGCACACCGGCCCGGCTTCGGCGCCCGGACCGGAGGCCGGGGTGATGAGCAGGGCGGAGCCGTGGGGGTGCCCGGACCACTCGACGACCCGGAGGCCGTCGGACCGGGTGGTGGACCAGGTCCCCACCAGGGGCCCGGTCACGGTGAGATGGGTGGCCACGGCGGCCGTGCCCAGGTGGAGCGCGAGGGCCTCGACGTCACGGCCGCGCAGGGTGCGGTGCAGCTTCCGCTCGACGGTCAGGGTGCCCGCGGAGTCGCCGGACGGGGCGGAACCGCCCGTGAGGTCCCAGACCGTGAGGCGGGCCCTGCGCCCCCGCTCCGTCCACCGGTGGACGCGGGTCACGGCCACCCGGAGCCGCCCTTCGTGGTGCGCGACGGCCAGCCGGTCGCCGTCGAAGGGGCGCCACAGGAGCGCTCGGCGGCGGGCGGCCCGCAGGGTGAGCGGCGGAGCCTCGCCCGAGGCGGTGGCGAGGGTGACCGTCCCGTACAGGTCGAGCGCGACGACCAGGCACTCCCCGCCGACGTCGGTCACGGCGCAGTCCACCGTGTGGGGCAGCGCGGCCACGGCGCCGATCAGGTCGCTGCTCTCCACGTCCCACACCCAGATCCGGTCGGCGGTCCGCAGGGCGACCCAGGGCCGGGTGGGGCAGCCGTGCACGGAGGTGATCCGGCCGAGGTCGGTGGGGAGCTCGGCGACGAGTTCGCCGCCCTCGGCGTCCCAGGCCCGTACGGGTCCGTCGCGCTCGGCGGTCACCAGGGCGGGCCGGCCGTGCACGGGGACGACGGCGGCGCCGCGCACGCCCCCCGCGAAGGTGCCGAGCGTGGTGTACGGCACCGGGGCGACCTCCGCCCATTCGGTGTCCCAGGGCAGCCGCGGGTACCGGCGGCGTACGGCTCCGGCCAGCTCCTCGGCGCCGGACTGGAAGGCGGAGAGCCGCAGTTGGGCGGCGCGGGTTCCCTCGTCGATGGGCGCGCGCAGCAGGGCGGTGCAGTGCCCGACCGCCCGCGCGGCGGCGCGGCCCCGCTCCGTCTCCGCCCGGTTCAGGACCCGCTGGAGGGCGGAGACCGAGGCGGTCAGCAGGTACTCGGCGTCGAGGGCCAGCACGTCGAGCAGCTCCGTCCCCTCCGCGTGCTCGGCGAGGTGGCGGCGTACGTACGGGGGTGCCGCCGCCCAGTCCCGTCCGTGCGGGGCCTCGGGGACGAGTGCGGCGAGCGCGTGTGCGACGCGGCTGCGTGCGCCGGGGTCGAGTGTGGTGCGGAGGGCGTCGGCGTACGCCTGGTGGTACAGCCGGTAGACCGAGCGCCCGTCGGTGTCCAGTTCCTCGACGAGGTGCTCGCCCACGGTGGCGAGCAGCCAGGCGATGTCCTCCCAGGTGAAGGCGGGGGTGGGGGTGGGGGTGGACGTCGGGGCGGGGGTGGGTGCGGGTTCAGGCGCAGAGGGCGGGGGCGCCGCCGAGGGCGCCGTCCCGTGTGCCCACCCCTCCCCCCCGGGGGGTCCCCCCCGACGAAGTCCGGGGGAGGGACGATTGTACACACCGG
>NZ_JBHJQI010000242.1:0-7248 GCF_042262805.1 Streptomyces sp. NPDC056361 | reverse complement strand
CGGCAGCGACAGTTGTGAATATGAGACAGCGGAGGGGGGGCGCCCCTCCTTCTGGCCCGGAAACACCGCCCGTCCGACCACCCGACCGGAGGAACACGGTCGGGAGGTCGGACGGACACCGGGTCACACGGACACCGCTCAGAAGAACACCGACCGCCGCTGCACCAGCAGCTTGTACAGCGTGTGCTGGATCTGCTCCCGCACCTGATCCGTCAGGTTGAACATCAGCATCGGATCCTCCGCCGCCTCCGGCGCGTACGAGTCCGTCGGGATCGGCTCACCGAACTGGATGGTCCACTTCGTCGGCAGCGGCAGCGCACCGAGCGGCCCCAGCCACGGGAACGTCGGGGTCAGCGGAAAGTACGGCAGGCCGAGCACCCGCGCCAGGGTCTTGGCGTTCCCGACCATCGGGTATATCTCCTCGGCACCCACGATCGAGCAGGGCACGATCGGCACCCCCGCCCGCAGCGCCGTCGACACGAAGCCGCCCCGCCCGAACCTCTGGAGCTTGTACCGCTCCCCGAACGGCTTCCCGATGCCCTTGAAGCCCTCCGGCATCACCCCGACGATCTCGCCGGCCCGCAGCAGCCGCTCCGCGTCCTCCGCGCAGGCCAGCGTGTGCCCCGCCTTGCGGGCCAGCTCGTTGACGACCGGCAGCACGAAGACCAGGTCCGCGGCGAGCAGCCGCAGGTGCCGCCCGGCCGGATGGTGGTCGTGGACGGCGACCTGCATCATCAGCCCGTCCAGCGGCAGGGTCCCCGAGTGGTTGGCGACGATCAGCGCCCCGCCGTCGGCCGGGATGTTCTCGACGCCCTTCACCTCCACCCGGAAGTACTTCTCGTACAGCGGGCGCAGCAGCGACATCAGGACCTGGTCGGTGAGCTCCTCGTCGTAGCCGAACTCGTCGACCTCGTACTCGCCGGTGATCCGCCGCCGCAGGAACGCGAGCCCGCCCGCCAGCCGCCGCTCCCAGCCACCGCCGCCGGCACCGGTGCCCTCCGCCGCCCCGGCGCCGTCGTCGCCGCTCTGCGGGTCCGTCACGGCCTGGGCCTCCCCCGGCGCCCGGGCGCCCGTCTGCGGCCCCGGGAGGGCCCGTACGGCCGCCGTCTCGCCGTCGGCCCGGTCGGGCCGCCGCCGGGCCCGCGAGCGGTCGTCGTCGAACGGAATGACCTTGGCGTCCGCCATCGCTTGTCCGGTCTCCTCAGGCGCCGTCGTGAACAGGGGGAACAGGGGTTACGGATGGGGCGGAGGAGGCCGCGGCCCCGAGCAGCCGCCCGGCGAGCCGGTCCACCGCGCCCGCGAGCGTCTCCGGCGGCAGCAGTCCCGGCCCGCGGCCGCGCGCGAAGGCGGCGAAGGCCTCCGCCGTGGTGTGCCGCGGCGAGAAGCCGAGGACCTCGCGCGTCTGGACCGTCGACACGACCCGGCCGTGCGTGAGCAGCCGGATCTGCTCGGGAGCGAAGTCGGTGATCCCGACCGTGCGCAGCGCCGTCCCCACCCAGGTGACCGCGGGCAGCAGCACCGGCACGGTCGGCCGCCCGAGCCGCCGCGCGCACTGGGACAGCAGCAGCACCCCGTCCCCGGCCACGTTGAACGTGCCGCTGTTCAGGGTCGCCCTGCGGGGCTCGTGCGCCGCCAGGCGCAGCACGTCGATCACGTCGTCCTCGTGGACGAACTGCAGCCGCGGGTCGTAGCCGAGGACGGTCGGCAGCACCGGCAGCGCCAGGTACTCGGCGAGCGGGGAGTCGATGCGGGGCCCGAGGATGTTCGCGAACCGCAGCACGCACACGGCGACGTCCGGCCGGCGCCGGGCGAAGCCCCGCACGTACCCCTCGACCTCGACTGCGTCCTTCGCGAAACCCCCGCTCGGCAGCGACTTCGCGGCGGTCGTCTCGGTGAAGACGGCCGGGTCGCGGGGCGCGGAGCCGTAGACGCTCGTACTGGACTTGATCACCAGCCGGCTGATCCGCGGCGACTTCTGGCAGGCGCCGAGCAGCTGCATGGTGCCGATGACGTTGGTCTCCTTGACCGACGTCCGGCCGCCGGCGCCGAGCGCCGTACCGGTGACGTCCAGGTGGACCACCGTGTCGACGTCGTGCTCGGCGAGGACCTTCGCGATCTCCGGCCGGCGGATGTCGGCGCGGACGAACTCGGCGGCGCCGAGCCGGTGCTCCGGGTCGACCGCGTCCACGGCGATGACCCGCTCCACCTCGGGGTCCCGCTGGATCCGCCGCACGAAGCGGCCGCCGAGATGCCGTGCGGCACCGGTGACGAGCACGACCTTGCCCAAGATCAGCGCCTTCCGTCCGTCTTCCGTTGGTCGCCACCGTAGCGCCTCGAGATTTCGGCGCAATAAAAAACGCGGCCCTCCACCGCGAACGGTGAAGGGCCACGTCTGACGCACCAAATACTGCGGTGCAGCTGTCGCCTTACTTCTTGTTGCGACGCTGAACGCGCGTGCGCTTGAGCAGCTTGCGGTGCTTCTTCTTCGCCATCCGCTTGCGCCGCTTCTTGATAACAGAGCCCACGACTACCCTCGCTCACTTCTCGGAACATCCCCGCCTCCCGGCGGGGATCGGTGCGGGGCGTCTGGGCCCACACGACCTACGTCGGCCTAGCCTACCGCCCCGAGCACCTCGCTTGTAATCCGAGGGCCGCACCGAGCTCTCCCGGCGTTCTTCCCGCGCGCTCGCTACGCGGTCCCCACCCCCACGAAGGACTCCTTCAGGTACTCGTGAACCGCCTGTTCCGGCACCCGGAAGGACCTGCCCACCCGAATCGCCGGCAGATGACCGCTGTGCACCAAGCGGTACACGGTCATCTTCGAGACGCGCATCACCGCGGCGACTTCCGCCACGGTCAGAAACTTGACCTCGTTGAGAGGTCGTTCGCCAGCAGCCATGACCCACCTGTACCTTCCGCCGCGACGCACACCGGCTTCCCCTCCGGTGACTCTTCGTCGCCGAGCGCTCACTCTCCAGACTAGGGGCGGGTGGTACGAGTGGGGAAGAGGAGCTGCCATCGGCCGTTTACCGTGACAGACACGCTCGATTGAGTACATAGCGCGTGAGGGGCCGGTAGTAGTCGGAGCGCACGCCGTCATCAAGCGGAACGGCCACCGACACCTGCCCCTCGGCCTCACCGACGAACAGTGCCGGATCATCCGTATCGGCGAGACCGATGGCCTCGATACCCAGCTGACCAGCACCGCAGACCCATCCGTGATCCCCGACCACCAGCTCCGGCAGCGGGCCGCCACCCTCGGCGGCGCTCTCGAGAGCGGCCCTAACCGGCAGCGGCGAGTGGGAGTGCGCCCCCGGCTCACGCCCTCCCCCCGACGGCCCGGGCTCTCGCACCAGCGCGACCCCCCGTACGTAGTCGAGGAGGTACGTGCGTACGCCGAACCGGGTCGTTATGTCGACACATCTCCCCTGCGCCGGTGTGAGAACAAGACATCCCGCCGCCGACAAGGCGTCTGCGAGAGCGGCGTAGAAACCGAGCAGACGATGCGGATGCCCCGTCCCGAACAGCACCGGAACCCGCCTCGCGGCCGCCGCCCCCAACCGCGCGGCGAAGGCGTCGAGCCCCCTCAACGTACGCTCCGGATCGATGACGTCCGGCCCCGACCGGTGCGCCGGATCCCCCGACACCCCGCACTTGTCGGCCATCAGCCGCAGCAGATCGGCCTCACCCCACCCCCACGAGGGATCCAGCCCCAGCAGCACCCGCGGATCCCGCGCGGCGAAGAGCCGGTAACTCCGCAGGCTCTCCTCCCGCGACGTCGCCACCGTCCCCGCCAACCCCGCCGCCAACAGATGCGCCCGCAGCGCCCCGGTACTCAACACCCACCCGATGCTGCCGGAACCCCCTCGCCCCGGAGTCGAAACCACCCGGACACCGCACAGTCGGCGTAACACCCACGCGGACGTTCCCGCGGCCCACACCGAGACGACGCGAAGCCCCGCGCGAGCAGCCTCGCGGACCACGCGAAGCCCGAAGCGAGCGGCCCCCACCCGAGACGCGCCTCGGGCGAGCAGCCCCGCACCCGACGCGACGCCTCAGGCGAGCAGCCCCCGCAGCGGAAACGCCGCCTTCCGGGTCGCGAGCACCGCCTGGTCGAGCCGGTCCGCCGGGTCGTACCCCTCCGCCCAGTCACGGAAGCCCACCGGCCACCGCCCGTCCGTCATCCGCGCCGGCCCCAACTGCCGGGTCCGCGCGTACACCTCGTCCCGCCACGACGACGGCACCACCGACTCCGGATCCACCGGAGCGTGCGCCGCGATCCCCACCAGATGCGTCCACGACCGCGGTACGACGTCCACCACCGCGTACCCGCCACCGCCCAGCGCCAGCCACCGCCCGTCGGCGTACTCGTGCGCCAGCTCGTGACAGGCCTCCTGCACCGCCCGCTGCGCGTCCAGCGACACCGCCAGGTGCGCCAGCGGATCCTCGAAGTGCGTGTCCGCCCCGTGCTGCGTCACCAGGACCTGCGGCCGGAAGTCCGCGAGCAGCTCCGGCACCACCGCGTGGAAGGCCCGCAGCCACCCCGCGTCCCCCGTCCCGGCCGGCAGCGCCACGTTCACCGCCCCGCCCTCGGCGGCCCCCGCCGGACCCGTCTCCTCGGGCCACCCCGTCTGCGGGAACAGCGTCCGCGGATGCTCGTGCAGCGACACCGTCAGAACCCGCGGGTCCTCCCAGAACGCCGCCTGCACCCCGTCCCCGTGATGCACGTCCACGTCCACGTACGCGACCCGCTCCGCACCCAGCTCGAGGAGCCGCGCGATCGCCAGCGACGCGTCGTTGTAGATGCAGAACCCCGAGGCCGACCCCGGCATCGCGTGATGCAGACCGCCCGCGAAGTTCACCGCGTGCGCCGCCTCCCCGCGCCACACCGCCTCCGCCGCCCCCACCGACTGCCCGGCGATCAGCGCCGACACCTCGTGCATCCCGGCGAACGCCGGATCGTCGACCGTGCCGAGCCCGTACGCCTGGTCGGCACGGCGCGGATCCGCCGACGCCGCCCGCACCGCCGCGACGTAGTCCTCGCGGTGCACCAGCCGCAGCGTCGACTCCCCGGCCGGCTTCGCCGACACCACGTCCACCGCCCGGTCGAGCCCGAAGGCCCGCACCAGCGACATCGTCAGCGCGAGCCGTACCGGATCCATCGGATGCTCGGACCCGAAGTCGTACTGCGTGACAGCTTCATCCCACATCAACAGTGCGCGGCCGCTCATGCCCGCCACCGTATCGGGCCTCCCGCGCGCCGAACGACGTGGCGTACACCACCGTCACCAGGACCAGCGCCATCGGCACCACCATCGCCCCCCGATAGCTCCACGCGTCCCCCAGCGCCCCCACCAGGGGCGACCCGATCAGGAATCCCACGTAGTTGAAGACGTTGAGCCGCGCCACCGCCGCGTCGCTGTTCCCCGGGAACAACCGGCCCGCCGCCGCGAACGTCTGCGGCACGATCACGCTCAGCCCGAACCCCAGCACCGTGAACCCGGCGATCCCCGCCCACGCCCCCGGCGCCACCGCCACCAGCGCGAACCCCAGCGCCGCCAGCACCGCCCCGCCCCGCACGACCACCACGGCTCCGAGCCTCCGCACCCCCAGGTCCCCGACGGCCCGCCCGAGCAGCGTCGTCACCATGTACGCGTTGTATGGCACGGTCGCCAGCTCCTCCGAACTGCCGAGCACGTCCTGGAGGTACTTCGCGCTCCAGTTGGAGACCGTCGAGTCCCCGATGTACGCGAACGTCATCACCAGGCACAGCGGCAGCAGCAGCCGGAACGCGATCCCGCCGCTCCCCTTGCTCTCCCCCGCCTCCTCCACCGGCCCGTCCCCACCGGCCACGTACCAGCGGCTCCCCACCAGCGCGACGGGCAGCAGCACCGCCACCACCGGCAGGTACGACGTGAACAGCGACAGGTGCCAGTGCGCCCCCACCCACGCCAGCGACGCCCCCGCGATCCCCCCGAGGCTGTACGAGGCGTGGAAGCCGAGCATGATGCTCCGCCCGTACGCCCGCTGGAGACTCACCCCCAGCATGTTCATGGAGGCGTCCAGGGCCCCCACCACGAGCCCGAACAGCCCGAGGGCCACCGCCGCCGCCCACAGCTCCGACCCGACCCCCACCGCCAGGAGCGCGAGCAGCACGAACGGCTGCGCCCACCGCAACACCACCGCCGGCCCCACCCGCGCGACGACCTTCTCGGTCACCACGCTCGCCACCCCGGCCAGGATCGGCACGGCGGCCAGGAACGCGGGCAGCAGCCCGTCCGAGATCCCGTACCGGTCCTGGATCGCCGGTATTCGTGTCACGAGCAGGGCGAAGGTGACCCCCTGCACGAAGAAACTGACCGCCAGGGATCCCCGCCCACGCCGCAACCGCGCATCCGTCATGGCGGCACAGCGTACGGCCGGAAACTACCGCTGGGTAGATGGATCACGTCCCCAAAATCGCGGGGAGCTCGTCCATCCTCCTGAAGAAGCCCTTGGCCCCCGCCAGCTTCTCCTCCGGCGTCATCGCGGTGAACCCGTACACGTCCATCCCGGCCGCCAGCGCCGCCTGCACCCCGAGCCGGCTGTCCTCCACCACCACGCACCGCTCGGGCGCCACCCCCATCCGCTCGGCCGCGTGCAGGAACAGGTCCGGCGCCGGCTTCCCGCGGCCGACGTCCTCGGCGCTGAACACGATCCCGTCCCGGAACCACGCGTCGAGCCCGGTCTTCCGATGCCCCACCCGAATCCGCTCGTGGCTCCCCGACGACGCCACGCAGTACGGAACCCCGGCCTCGGCCAGCCCCTTCAGTACGTCCCCGGCCCCGGCCACCGCCTCCAGCTCCCGCTCGAACGCCGCGAAGACCCGCGCGTGGAACGTCTCGTCGAAGTCCTCGGGCAGCCGCTCCCCGCTCCGCTCCTCGACCAGCTCGTGGATCCGGTGCATCGCCGACCCCATGTAGTCCCGCACCGACTCCTCGTACGTCGTGGGGTGCCCGAGCTCCGTCAGATAGCCGGCCAACAGCGTGTTGGAGATCGGCTCACTGTCCACGAGCACACCGTCGTTGTCGAAGATGACCAAGTCGTATCGCATGACCACAGCCTAGAACGCAAAAATGCCTCAACCCCCGGACAAAGTCCGGGGGTTGAGGCTAATGATTGTTCGGCGGTGTCCTACTCTCCCACAGGGTCCCCCCTGCAGTACCATCGGCGCTGAAAGGCTTAGCTTCCGGGTTCGGAATGTAACCG
>NZ_JBHJQI010000241.1:0-7283 GCF_042262805.1 Streptomyces sp. NPDC056361 | reverse complement strand
GCCGACCACGGGGGCCCTCCCCGTCCACTCGCCTACGCGGCCAGGTGCACGCGAACCTCGACGTTCCCGCGGACCGCCTTGGAGTACGGGCACCGCCCGTGCGCGGCGTCCGCGAGGCGCCGCGCCTCGACGGCGTCGAGACCCGGCAGTTCGACGGTGAGGACCACCGACAGGTGGAATCCGTCCGCCTCCTTGTGCAGGGCCACCTCGGCGGTGACGGTGTCGTCCGCGAGCGCGATCCGCGACTCGCGGGCGGAGACCCGGAGCGCGCTGTGGAAGCAGGCCGCGTAGCCGGCGGCGAAGAGCTGCTCGGGATTGGTGGCGGTGCCGGAACCGCCCACGGCCTTGGGACTCGACAACGGAAGGTCGAGGAGCCCGTCGGAGGAGCGCACGGCGCCGTTGCGCCCGTCTCCGGTGGAGGCGACCTCGGCGGTGTAGACGACGGCCATGTGTCCTGCCTTTCCGAATCGGAGAAGGGGGAATTCCCCCAGCCTTCCCGCCAGTCTCGAACGCCGCCGAATTCCGGGCGCTACGGAATTCCGCAGTCCTCCCCGAAGGCCGCCGAATTACCGTGAAGTCCATCGAAGACCGTGAAATTCAAGGGAGTTGGCCATGGCGGGACCGCTGACCGGAGTACGGGTACTGGAATTCGCGGGCTCGGCGCCCACCGCGTTCGCCGGCACCGTCCTCGCCGACCTCGGCGCCGACGTCGTACGCGTCGACCGGGCGCCCGCCACCGCACCGGACCCCGACGGCGACCGCGCACCCGAGAACCCCCTGTCCCGGGGCCGCCGTTCGGTCGGCCTCGACCTCAAGAGCCCCGAAGGCGTGGAGCACGCGCTCTCCCTCGCCGAGCACGCCGACATCCTCGTCGAGGGATTCCGCCCCGGCGTCGCCGACCGCCTCGGCATCGGCCCGGAGGCGGCCCTCGCCCGCAACCCGCGCCTCGTGTACGGGCGGATCAGCGGCTGGGGCCAGCAGGGCGAGTGGGCCGGCCGCGCCGCCCACGACCTGGCGGTCCTCGCCCTGACCGGCGCCCTCGACACCGACCCCGCCACGGGAGCCCCGGTGCCGCCACCGACCGCGTACCTCTCCAGCTTCGCCGGCGGCGCCAACGCCCACGTACAAGGGCTGCTCGCCGCCCTCCACGCCCGCGAGCGCTCCGGACGCGGCCAGGTCGTCGACACCGCCCTCGCGGACGGCGCCGCCCTGATCTCCACCCTCGTCCACCAGTGGCGGCAGGTCCCCGGCAACCACACCGTCACCGACGCCCCGCACTACTCCCTCTACCGCGCCGCCGACGACCGCTACCTGGCCGTGGCCGCCATCGAACCCCGGCTCTACGCCCAGCTCCTCGACCAGCTGGGCCTCGCCGGCACCGAGGACCTCCCCGACCGCGCCGACCCGGCCGCCTGGCCCGCGCTGCGCGCCCTCATCGCGGCCCGCTTCGCGACCCGGGACCGCGAGCACTGGGTGAAGCTCTTCGACGCCGTCGACGCCGGCGTCGCCCCGGTCCTCACCGCCGCCGAAGCCGCCGCCCACCACCAGCTCGCCGCCCGCGGCGCCTTCGTGCCCATCGGCGACACCCTCCAACCCGCCCCCGCCTCCCGCTTCGCCGCCACCCCCGCCGCCACCCCCGGCCGCGCCCCACTCCCCGGCGAGCACACCGGCGAGGTCCTCGCCGAGTGGGGGGACTCCCCGGACACCGCCTAGGTCTCCAGATAGCGCAGTACGGCCAGGATCCGGCGGCTGTAGCCGTCGGTCCTGACCAGCTCCAGCTTGTCGAAGACGGAGTTGAGGTACTTCTCCACCGCGCTGAGGGAGAGGTGCAGCCGACGCCCGATGGCCGCGTTCGTGTACCCCTGGGCCAGCACCTCGAGGACCTCGCGCTCGCGCGGGGTGAGCCGGGCCAGCGGATCGGCGCGGGCGCCCTGGACGACCAGCTGCCGGACGACCTCCGGGTCGATCGCCGCACCGCCCTCGTGGATCCGGTCGAGCGCGTCGAGGAACTCGTCGACCTGGGCCACCCGGTCCTTCAGGAGATAGCCGACGCGCTCCGCGCCGGGGGCGAGGAGCCGGGCCGCGTAACTCCGCTCGACGTACTGCGAGAGGACCAGCACCCCCGTCCCCGGCAGCCGCTCGCGGATCTCCACCGCCGCCCGCAGCCCCTCGTCGGTGTGGGTCGGCGGCATCCGGATGTCGGCGACGACGACGTCCGGCCGCAGCGCCTCGACCTCGGCGACCAGCGTCCGCGCGTCGCCGAGCGCGGCGAGGACCTCGTGGCCCTCCTCGGCGAGCAGCCGGACCAGCCCCTCCCGCAGCAGGGTGGAGTCCTCGGCGAGGATCAGGCGCACGGCAGCTCCGCGACAAGAGTGGTGGGTCCCCCGAGGGGGCTGTCGACGCGCAGGACGCCGTCGAGCGCGGCGACCCGGCTGCGCAGCCCGGTCAGTCCGCCGCCGGCCGGGTCCGCGCCGCCCGTGCCGTCGTCCTCGACCCGCACGGTGAGGAGGGCGCCCTCGCGGGACACCCGTACGGCCACGGCAGAGGCAGAGGAGTGCTTGGCGGCGTTCGTGACGGCTTCGGAGACCACGAAGTAGGCGGCCGTCTCCACCGGCCGGGGCAGCGGCTCGTCGCCCACCTCGAACCGCACGCGCAGCGGCAGGGAGCAGCGCCGCGCCACCCCGCCCAGCGCCTCTTCGAGCCCCAGGGCGTCGAGCGCCGACGGGTACGCCCGCCACGCCACGTCCCGCACCTCGGCCAGGACGTCCCGGGCCTCCTGGTGCGCCTGCCGCAGCAGCGCGTCCACCCGCTCGGGGTCCTGCCCGCGCTCCCGGCCCCTGCGGGCCCGGCCGAGCAGCATCCCCAGGGCCACGAGCCGCTGCTGGACGCCGTCGTGGAGGTCGCGCTCGATCCGGCGGCGCTCGGCGTCCACGGCCCGGACCACCGCGGCCCGGCTGACGGCCAGCTCCTCGACGCGGCGCCGCAGCAGCTCGCGCTCGGACGGCCCGAAGCACTCCCGGGCGATCCGGGCGTCGAGCGCGGCCAGCGCGTGCAGCCCCTGCGCGTCCAGGAAGAGCAGGACGCCGCCGAGCAGCAGCTGCGTGAGCAGCTCCTGCCAGCCGAGCGTCCCGCGGGCCACGCCCCGCGCCAGGAGCACGGCGAGGACGGCGCCGAAGCCCAGGAGCCCGAGCACGACCCCGCACACCAGCCCCGTCCAGCCGCGGACCGCCAGATAGCGCAGCAGCCGTGGACCGGGGACCTCGTACGGCTCCGGGAAGCGGTCGCCGAAGAAGAACGAGCGGCGCCACCGCTCCAGGGCCACGGGCCGCCGGGCCCCGGCGACCAGGATCCCCAGGGCGTCCGGCCGGGTCCGCGGCCACAGGAGGAAGGGCCCGAGGGCGGCGCCGGCGACCAGGAGGTACAGCGCGTCGAGGAGGGCGCTCACGCAGCCCAGGACGACGCCCGCAGCCCTCAAGTGGGCCTTCGTACCCATCCGTTCGTCGTCCCCCATGGCTCCCGAGCTTAGGGCGTCTCCGGCACGGCCCAGGCCGTGCCCGGCCCGGACGGGGCCTCCGGGGGCTCCCGCCGCGCGGTCCGTGCCCGTCACGAGGTGCGGCGGTGCTGGGCGCGGCCGCGCCCCCGGAGCCGTACCGCGAGGAAGGCGCACAGCGCCACGGCGACCAGCACCAGGACGGCCTTCGACAGCACGCCCACGTACCCCTCGACCACGTCCCAGCCGTCCCCGAGCCAGTAGCCGGCCAGCACGAGCACGCTGTTCCAGACGAGGCTGCCGAGCGTCGTGAGCATCAGGAAGACGGGCATCGGCATCCGCTCGACACCGGCCGGCACGGAGATCAGGCTGCGGAAGATCGGCACCATCCGGCCCAGGAACACGGCCTTGGTGCCGTGCCGCGCGAACCACCGCTCGGTGCGCTCCAGGTCCGCGACCTTGACCAGCGGCAGCCGCGCCCACAGGGCGTGCATCCGCCGCCGGCCGAAGAGCGCCCCGATCCAGTACAGCGCCACCGCGCCGACCACCGAACCGAGCGTCGTCCACAGCAGCGCCGACGCGAGGCTGAGGACCCCCTGCCCGGCGGCGAAGCCGGTCAGCGGCAGGATCACCTCGCTCGGCAGCGGCGGAAACAGGTTCTCCAGCGCGATGGCGAGGCCGGCCCCCGGCCCGCCCATCGTGTCGACGAGCCCGGCGGCCCACCCGGCGAAGCCGTCGGCGGGCTCCCCGGCCAGGGCCAGGGGGGTGGGAGCGAGGAGCGAGGTGATCGGCACGGTGGCCTCCAGACGGTGCGGACGACGTGCCGGGACCCCTCGTCCCGGCACTCCTGAACGCTAGGAATCCCGGCTCCCCGCCGGTACGCGGCTTCCCTTCCGGCACCCCTGCGGAAAACCGCAGGCGGCACCCCGACGGCACCGCCTAGGGTCGGCCGGGACCGGGACAGCGCCGAGGGGGAGCCATGACCAGGAACGACCGGATACCGGGCTCAGGCCCCCTGCCCGCCGCGGAGGGCACGGCCCGGTGAACAGCGACGAGCCCGTCTTCAAGAAGAGCCGATGGGGCACCAACCGCTACGTGTACAACCCGGCCAGCCCCGTCGGCCTCGCCCTCATCGTGATCACCGTCGTCGTGGTCTTCACGGTGCTGCTGCTCATGCAGAACCGCGTCGGCCCCTTCGCCCCCGACCCCGGCACCACCTGGAGCCCGCCGCCCACCGCGGACCCGTGGCCGTTCGTCCCGCAGCCCCGGCCGTCCGCGCCCGCCGGCACCCCCTGACCGCCCGGGCGCCGCTCGCGGGGCGGGGGCTCTCCGCGGACCGCCTACCCTTGGACGCATGACGAGCAGCAGCGACCGGAGCACCGCAGTGAGCGTTGACGGATCCAAGACCTACGAAGTGCGCACCTACGGGTGCCAGATGAACGTCCACGACTCCGAGCGGCTCTCCGGTCTGCTGGAAGAGGCGGGTTACGTCCGCGCCCCCAAGGACGCGGACGGCGACGCCGACGTCGTCGTCTTCAACACCTGCGCGGTTCGCGAGAACGCCGACAACAAGCTGTACGGCAACCTCGGCCGGCTCGCCCCGATGAAGACCACCCGGCCCGGCATGCAGATCGCCGTCGGCGGCTGCCTGGCCCAGAAGGACCGCGACACCATCGTCAAGAAGGCCCCCTGGGTCGACGTGGTCTTCGGCACGCACAACATCGGCAAGCTGCCGGTCCTCCTGGAGCGCGCCCGCGTCCAGGAGGAGGCGCAGATCGAGATCGCCGAATCCCTGGAGGCGTTCCCCTCCACGCTGCCGACCCGCCGCGAGTCCGCGTACGCCGCCTGGGTCTCGATCTCCGTCGGCTGCAACAACACCTGCACGTTCTGCATCGTGCCCGCCCTGCGCGGCAAGGAGGAGGACCGCCGCCCCGGCGACATCCTCGCCGAGATCGAGGCGCTCGTCGCCGAGGGCGTCTCCGAGATCACCCTGCTCGGCCAGAACGTCAACGCGTACGGCTCCGACCTGGGCGACCGCGAGGCCTTCTCCAAGCTGCTGCGCGCCTGCGGGCAGATCGAGGGCCTGGAGCGCGTCCGCTTCACCTCGCCGCACCCCCGCGACTTCACCGACGACGTGATCGCCGCCATGGCCGAGACGCCGAACGTCATGCCGCAGCTCCACATGCCGATGCAGTCCGGCTCGGACACGATCCTCCGCGCGATGCGCCGCTCCTACCGGCAGGAGCGCTTCCTCGGGATCCTGGAGAAGGTCCGCGCCTCCATCCCGCACGCGGCCATCTCCACCGACATCATCGTGGGCTTCCCCGGCGAGACCGAGGAGGACTTCCAGCAGACCATGCACGCGGTCCGCGAGGCCCGCTTCGCGAACGCCTTCACCTTCCAGTACTCCAAGCGCCCCGGCACCCCGGCCGCCGACATGGACGACCAGATCCCCAAGGAGGTCGTCCAGGAGCGCTACCTCCGTCTCGTCGCCCTCCAGGAGGAGATCTCCTGGGACGAGAACAAGAAGCAGGTCGGCCGCACCCTGGAGGTCATGGTCGCCGAGGGCGAGGGCCGCAAGGACGGCGCCACCCACCGCCTCTCCGGCCGCGCCCCCGACAACCGCCTCGTCCACTTCACCAAGCCCGACGAGGGCGTCCGCCCCGGCGACGTCGTCACCGTCGAGATCACCTACGCCGCCCCCCACCACCTGCTCGCCGAGGGCCCCGTCACCGCCGTCCGCCGCACCCGCGCCGGCGACGCCTGGGAGCGCCGCACCGCCGCCCCCAAGCCCAGCGGCGTCCTCCTGGGCCTTCCCGGCATCGGCGCCCCCGCGCCCCTGCCCGCGGCCGAGGTCCCCGCCTGCGGTACACACTGACCCCACCGGTCCCCGCCTGCGGCACCCACTGACCCCACCCCGGTCACGAGCGCGCACCCACCCCGTGGGTGCGCGCTCGGCACGTCACCACGCAGCCGGTTCCGAGCCGTACCCCGACCGCGGCACCCCCGCGCAGTAGGCTGCCGATCATGCTTGTCGCCGCAGCCGTCTGCCCCTGCCCCCCGCTCCTCGTCCCCGAGGTCGCGACGGGCGCCGCCCACGAGCTGGACGCCGCGAGGGCGGCGTGCGCCGACGCGGTGGGGCTGCTCGCCGCGGCCCGCCCCGACCGGCTGTACGTCGTCGGCGCGGCCCCCGAGGGCGGCCACGGCGTGTACCCGGCGGGCTCGGCGGGCTCGTTCGCCGGATTCGGCGTCGACGTCTCCGTACGGCTCGGCGACGGCCCGGACGCCGACGCCGCCCGGTCCCTGCCCGCCTCCCTCGCCGTCGGCGCCTGGCTGCTCGACCGCGCCCGGTGGGCCGACGCCCCGATCGAGGGCCTGGCGGTCGAGGAGACGGCGACCCCCGACGTCTGCGCGGGACTCGGCCGCGGGCTCGCCGACTCGGCCGGGAGGGTCGCGCTGCTGGTGATGGGCGACGGCAGCGCGTGCCGGACGGTGAAGGCGCCGGGCTACCTGGACGAGCGGGCCGAGGGGTTCGACACGGCGGCCGGCCGGGCTCTGGGCACGGCCGACACGGCCGCGCTGCTCGCGATGGACACGGAGCTCGCGTACGAGCTGAAGGTGGCGGGCCGGGCCCCCTGGCAGGTCCTCGCGGGCGCGGCGGAGGGCGCGGGGCTCGACGGGCGACTGCTCTTCGAGGACGCGCCGTACGGGGTGGGGTACTTCGTCGCCGCCTGGTCCTGACCCGGGGCGAAGGACACGGAAACGGCGGACGGCCGCGGAGCGAGGTGCTCCG
>NZ_JBHJQI010000240.1:0-7306 GCF_042262805.1 Streptomyces sp. NPDC056361 | reverse complement strand
CACAACCCCAACACGCCATCCGCTATCGCGGCTTGTCTGGTGGGCTGGGTTTTGTTTAAACGACACGGCGGCCGCGCGGGGGGTGGTGTCCCCGGGCAGGGCCCTTCGGTGAGCGGTGCTCCCGGTCAGTGGGTGAGCGCCGGCTCCTTCTGCACGGACTCGGGGGCGTCCTCGCCCTCGTCGCCGCCCTCGAGGTGCTGCTTCGGCTCGGCGGGCAGCGCGAACATCACCAGGAAGATGGCGGCGAGCACGCCGGCCGCCCAGCCGAGGGAGTTCTGGAAGGCGTCGGTGAAGGCCGCGCCCACCTCGGCCGGGGCCTGGGCGAGGTGCTTGTCGTCGATCACGCCGAAGAAGACGACCGAGACGAGGCCGAGGCCGAGCGCGTTGCCCATCTGCCCGGTCGTGTTGATCAGACCGGAGGCGGAACCGGCGTGCTCGCGCGGCACCTCGGAGAGCACGGCGTCCGTCAGCGGGGCCACGATCAGACCCATGCCGAGGCCCATGATCATCAGCGGCGCGATCATCTGCCAGGAGTGGATCCCGGTGCCGTAGCGGCCCGCCTCGAAGAGGTAGAGCAGGATGCCCGCGATCATCGTGAGCGCGCCGGCCTGGAGGACCTTGCGGCCGAAGCGCGGCACCAGCTTCTGCACCGAGAGACCGGCGGCCACCGAGACGGCGATGGAGAACGGCACTCCGGTGAGCCCCGCCTTCAGCGGGCTCCATCCGAGCCCGATCTGCATGTAGAGCGTCCAGACCAGGAAGAAGATGCCGAGCACGACACCGAAGGTCAGCTGCACCGCGATGCCGGCGGCGAAGCTCTTCACCTTGAACAGCGACAGCTCGACGAGCGGCGAACCGTCCTTCTTCGTCTTGTACTTCTCGTACGCGACGAGGGCGCCGAACACGACGAGGCTGCCGGCCATCATCAGGTGGCCCCACAGCGGCCAGTCCAGCTCGCGGCCGCGGGTCAGCGGGTAGATCAGCATGAGCAGCGCGGCCGTCACCAGGAGCATGCCGACGATGTCCAGACGGAGTGCCTTCGGCGCCTTCGACTCGGTGATGAACTTCCGACCGAGGAGCAGACCGGCGATGCCGACCGGCAGGTTGATCAGGAAGATCGGACGCCATTCGAGGCCCGCGATGTTCCACTGGGTGAGCAGCGCGCCGAGCAGCGGGCCGGAGACCGCGCCGAGGCCGATGATCGCGCCGAACATCCCGAACACCTTGCCGCGCTCGTGCGCCGGGAAGGTGACGTGGATGATCGACAGGACCTGCGGCACCATCATCGCGGCGGCCGCGCCCTGGAGGAGGCGGGAGCCGACCAGCATCTCCTGGTTGGCCGCGAAGCCGCAGAGCGCCGAGGCGAGGGTGAAACCGGCCGTGCCGATGAGGAAGAGGCGCTTGCGGCCGTAGATGTCGCCGAGCCGGCCGCCGGTGATCAGACCGGCCGCGAACGCGAGCGCGTAACCGGCGGTGATCCACTGGATGGCCCCGAAGGAGGCGCCGAGGTCCCGCTCGATGCTGGGGATCGCGATGTTGACGATCGTGGCGTCGACCAGATCCATGAAGGCGGCCGTCATGACGATGGCGAGGGCGATCCAGCGTCGCTTGTCCGCCGTGTCCGTGGGGGCCGCATCCGTGACGGCGTCGTGTGAACTCATAAGAAGAAGATAGAACCGATCTAGGTCAAATGATGTCCTAGATAGGCCGCATCCTGGAGGACATGACGGACACCCCGGTACGACTCCTGAACCTGCTCTCGCTCCTCCAGACCCCGCGCGAGTGGCCCGGAAGCGAACTCGCCGAACGGCTCTCGGTCTCCCCGCGCACCATCCGCCGGGACATCGACCGCCTCCGCGACCTCGGCTACCCCGTCGAAGCGACCCTCGGCTCGGTCGGCGGCTACCGTCTCGTCGCCGGTACGGCCATGCCGCCCCTCCTCCTCGACGACGAGGAGGCCGTCGCCATCGCCGTCGGCCTGCGCGCCGGGGCGGGACACGCCATCGAGGGCGTCGAAGAGGCCTCCGTACGGGCCCTCGCGAAGCTGGAGCAAGTACTGCCCGCCCGGCTCCGGCACCGGGTCTCCACCCTCCAGAACGCGACGATCCCCCTCACCCGCGGCGACGGCGCCACCGTCACGCCCGCCACCCTCACCACCCTCGCCGGCACGGTCACCGGCCACGAACGACTGCGGTTCGGCTACCGCGCCGGGGACGGAACCGAGACGAAGCGGCTCGTCGAGCCGTACCGGCTCGTCTCCACCGAGCGCCGCTGGTACCTCGTCGCGTACGACCTCGGGCGCGAGGACTGGCGCACCTTCCGCGTCGACCGCGTCAGCGAGCCCTTCGCCACGGGCGCCCGCTTCACGCCGCGCGAACTGCCCTCGGGCAACGCCGCCACCTACATGGCCCGCTCCATGGCCCGGGCCCAGGGCGAACTCGACCTCGAACTCGACGTCGAGTTCGCCGCGCCCGTCGAGTTCGTCGTCGCCCGGCTCCCCGCGCACCTCGTCCCCACCGCCACCGGTCCCGACCGCTGCCGTCTTCGCGCCCGCGTCACCGACTCCGTCGAATGGCTCGCCCTCCGCCTCGCCATGATGGACGTCGACTTCACCGTCCACGGCCCCCACCCCCTCATCACCCACATCCGCGCCCTCTCCACCCGCCTCTCCACCGCAACCCCCTAACCCCACAACACCCCCACCCACCCCGCCGCAGACACCAGCCACCCCCGTCATGCCCCAACGGACGACACCCTCCCGCCCGGCCCGGCCCACCCCGTTGTGGGCAATCGTTCCGCTGGGGCGGAACGGGTGGGCACAACGGACGGCGCCCCCTGCCGGGCCTAGGCATCCGCGCCTGAACCCGCACCGGATGCACGCCGAGCAATGGGTGAGGGTCAAGGCACAAGGGGCGGACGCGCCGCCAAGGGCGCCGTCCCATGTGCCCACCCGTCCCGCCCTGGGGGTCCCCCCGGACGAAGTCTGGGGGAGGGACGATTGCCCACACGGGGCGGGGGCGAGGCGGGGCGGCTGCCGGCGCGCGGGCCCACGCGCGGTGGGCGGCGGGCACGGGCCGCACGAGGCAGGGCACGGGCCGCACGGGGCAGGGCGCAGCCCGCACGAGATGGGTCCCGATCGCATGGGGCAAGGGAGGGTGTGCAGCCCGCACAGGGCAGGGGCGTAGGCCCAGACATGGCGGTACGGCTCGGGGGCGCGCGTAGGGGCCCGGGGACGGTGTCCTCGGGCCCCTGTTGGGCGGGGGGTGGGGTTAGGCCACGGCGTCGAAGCCCGTGTCGTGGGCCATCTTCTTGAGTTCGAGGAGGGCGTGCTTCTCGATCTGGCGGATGCGCTCCCGCGTGAGACCGTGCTGCTTGCCGACCTCGGTGAGGGTGCGCTCGCGGCCGTCCTCGATGCCGTAGCGCATGCGGATGATGGAGGCGGTGCGGTGGTCGAGCTTGTCGATGAGGTCGTCGAGCTCTTCGCTGCGGAGCAGGGTGAGCACGGACTGCTCGGGGGAGATCGCGGAGGTGTCCTCCAGGAGGTCCCCGAACTGGGTCTCGCCCTGGTCGTCGACCGACATGTTGAGGGAGACGGGGTCGCGGGCCCAGTCGAGGACGTCGGTGACGCGCTCGGGCGTCGAACCGAGCTCGGCGGCGACCTCGGCGGGCTCGGGCTCCCGCCCGTTCTCGCGGTTGAACTCGCGCTGGACGCGCCGGATGCGGCCCAGTTCCTCCACGAGGTGGACGGGGAGGCGGATGGTCCGGGACTGGTCGGCTATGGACCGGGTGATGGCCTGGCGGATCCACCACGTGGCGTACGTGGAGAACTTGAAGCCCTTGGCGTAGTCGAACTTCTCGACGGCGCGCACCAGGCCCGCGTTCCCCTCCTGGATCAGGTCGAGCAGCGGCAGCCCGCTGCGCGGGTAGCGCCGCGCCACGGCCACCACGAGCCGCAGGTTGGACTTGATGAAGAGGTCCTTGGCACGCTCGCCCTCGGCGACCAGCGCTTCGAGCTCCTCGCGGGTCGCGCCGCCGGCCTCGCTCTCCACTTCCCCGTCGAGGATCTGCTGGGCGTAGACGCCCGCCTCGATCGTCTGGGAGAGCTCGACTTCCTTGGCGGCGTCGAGCAGGGGCGTGCGCGCGATCTCGTCGAGGTACATGCCGACCAGGTCGCGGTCGGCGATCTCCCCGCCCACGGCGCGAACGCTGCTTGCCCGTGCGGCCCCGCTCTTGGCGGAGGTCTGACGACGGGCGACGGCACGGGTTGCCATGCGTGCTCCCTTGCTGAGTAGGTCGCGACACCCTTCCGGGTGCCCTGCATCCGACGGAAACAACGACTGGAATCAGGACAGAATTCCCACCCGGCACATGGATTTTCGCGATCATGCAGTATCCTGCGCGGCCGCCGCCCGCGCGGGCATGCCGTCGGAACCCACGGAGGTGCAGGTCAGGCCGGGCACGGAGGGTGATTCGACGCCCCTCGCGGGGGTTCACGACCACACCGTCGGTGAGACCGCGATCACATGCGGCGCCATCCCTTCAGACGCCTCGGTGCGGTACACGGTTGCCTCGCACCCCCTCGGTCCTGCGGACTAGGTCCCCGGCCGGTTACGGCCGCGCGGCCCCCGTCCTACCGTCACCTCCATGACCGACACCACGGGCACCCTCGACGAGGCCCTCGAACGGCTCCACACTTCGGGGCCCGAGCGCGACGGCTGGCTCTCCAATCACGCCCCCATGGCCGTCGAGGCCCTCGTCCGCCACGGCCGGGCGCGGGCCGTCCACCGCTGGCTCGACCACTACGCGCCGAAGCTGGAGGACGCACCGCCCGCGCTCCTCGCGGTGACGGCCGACGGCTGGCGGGAGGCCCTCGGCGACCCGTCGCGGATCACGGACTGGACCCGGTTCTTCGCCCGGGAGGTGGCGGAGCGCCCGTGGCGCGCGGTCCTCGCCGAGTGGTGGCCGCGCCTGCTCCCGGGCATCGCGGCCGGCGCGACGCATCCGGTGATCCGCACCGGGCACGCCGTTCGCACCCTCTTGGCGCCCGGCGCGGAGGAGACGGCCCCGCGCCGGACCGAGCTGGCGCACGCCCTGGGCTACTGGGCCGCCCGCCACCAGCCGCTCCCGCCGCTCACCCCGCTGGCCGCGGCGCCGTCGGCGGCGGCGGCGCTGGACGCCGTACCGCCGGTTCCGGAGCAGGACGGCGGGATCCGGGCCCGGCTGGCCCAGCTCACCGCCTTCCCGCGGTGGGGTGCGGCGCCCGATCCCGACACGGCGAAGGCGCTGCTCACCGAGCTGGTGGCGGCGGCGACGCACCGGTACGCGTCCCACGGCCACGGCGAGCCGATCATGCTGGTGCACGCGGCGACCGCGCCCAACGCGGTCCTGCGCACCCTGCCCGCGCTCCCCCGCGACCTGTGGGCGCCGAGCCTGGCGGCGGCCTGGTCGGCGGCGGCCGTGGTGACGGCGGCCTACACGCCGCGCGAGGCCACCTCGTACGCGCGGACCGGCCTCACCCCCGAGGAGGTCTTCGAGCGGGCGGCGGCGCACGGCGACGACCACACGATCAAGTTCGCGGACACGGCGCTCGACGTGGGCGACGGCCTCGCCCTCAGCGCCGCCGTCCGCGCCGTCGAACTGAACCCGCCGGTCTTCTGACCCCGATGCTCCGGAGGGCCCGGAGAGCCCTGAAGACCCGGAAGGACCTGCCGACCCCGACGAACCGCACGAACCGGACGGCCCTGCCGACCCCGACGAACCGGAGGATGCGAACCGTTCGGCGGACCCGGACCATTCCGAGGACCCGGCCGCTCAGCCGAACTGGACGGACCGCTTGGCGAGGCCCATCCAGAAGCCGTCGATGACCGAGCGCTCCGCGTCGAGGTCGCCGGCCTCGTCGGCGGCGCCCATCGTGACGAACAGCGGGGCGAAGTGCTCCGTGCGCGGGTGGGCGAGGCGGCCGGCGGGCGACTTGTGCTCGAAGTCGAGGAGGGCGTCGACGTCCCGCGCGGCGAGGGCCTCGTGCCCCCAGGCGTCGAACTCGGCGGACCAGCCCGGCACGCCGCCTCCGGTGTGCCGGAGGGCGGCGAGGTTGTGGGTGAAGAAGCCGCTGCCGACGATCAGGACCCCTTCGTCGCGCAGCGGGGCGAGCCTGCGCCCGATGTCCATGAGGCGGCGCGGGTCGAGGGTGGGCATGGAGATCTGGAGTACGGGGATGTCGGCGCCGGGGAACATCTCGACGAGCGGCACGTAGGCGCCGTGGTCGAGGCCCCGGTCGGGGATGTCCTGTACGGGGGTGCCGGGGGCGCGGAGCAGCTTGCGGACGGCCTCGGCGAGCTGCGGGGCGCCGGGGGCCGCGTACTGGACGCGGTAGTAGTGCTCCGGGAAGCCCCAGAAGTCGTAGACCAGCGGCACCGTCTCGGTGGCGCCGAGTGCGAGCGGCGCCTCCTCCCAGTGGGCGGAGACCATGAGGATCGCCTTGGGGCGCGGCAGGTTCGCGGACCACGCGGCGAGTTCGCCGGGCCAGACCGGGTCGTCGGCGAGCGGCGGGGCGCCGTGGGACAGGTACAGGGCGGGCATCCGTTCCGACGTGATGCCCATGACGTCCATGGCATCCATGGCGACGACCTCCGGCTCCTAGTTTCTTGAAACTTCAAGCTCACTGCCAGCACACCGTAACCCGATATAGTTCAACTTTCAAGAATGAGTCGTACGATGGGCACCATGGGAGACATGACCGAACCCCGCTGGCTCAGCGACGAGGAGCAGCACGTCTGGCGCGCGTACCTGCACGCCACCACGCTCCTCGAGGACCACCTCGACCGCCAGTTGCAGCGCGACGCCGGGATGCCGCACATCTACTACGGCCTCCTCGTCCAGCTCTCCCAGGCCCCGCGCCGCCGACTGCGGATGACCGAGCTGGCCAAGAGCGCCAAGATCACCCGCTCCCGCCTCTCCCACGCCGTCGCCCGCCTGGAGAACAACGGCTGGGTCCTGCGCGAGAACTGCCCCTCCGACAAGCGCGGCCAGTTCGCCCGGCTGACCGACGAGGGCATGGAGGTCCTCCGGCGCAACGCCCCCGGCCACGTGGCGGCGGTACGCCAGGCCCTCTTCGACCGCCTGTCCCCCGATCAGGTGCAACAGCTCGGCACGATCATGCGCGTCATGGCCGAAGGCCTCGAACCGACGGACCCGAACGCCGACCTGCCCTGGCTCCGCTGAGCGGCACGACGGACGGACCGACGACGGGCGACGGGCGACGGGCGACGGGCGACCGGCGACCGGCGACCGACTGCCGACTGCCTGT
>NZ_JBHJQI010000239.1:0-7343 GCF_042262805.1 Streptomyces sp. NPDC056361 | reverse complement strand
GCCGGGTGCGCCGGGGCACTGCCGGGAGCGGCGGCGTCCCCGAAGGCACCGCCGGGGGGCGTGCCGGGGCCCGGCGGCGGGGTCGGGCCGTTGCGGGCCGCGGCGACGGTGGGCAGCTGATCCGGCGGCGGTGTCCGCGCTCTGTGCGGCGGTCTTCTGGCCGGCGGCGCGCTGCTCGGCCTCGGTCGCCTTGGTCCGCTCGGCGGCGGCCTTGGCGCGGGAGGCGACGGCGGCGGCCTGCTCCGCCTGCGCCTTGGCGCGCTCGGTGGCGGCGGTGCCGGCGGCGGTCTTGGCCTTGTCGCGCTTGTCCTCGGCCGTCGTACGGGCGGCCTTGGCGGTGTTCGCGCTCTCGGCGGCGGCCGTGGCGTTGGCCTCGGCGCTGTCGGCGGCGGCCTTCGCCTGGGCGGCGGCCTCCTGCGCGGCGACGCGGCGGAACTCGGTGTTGATCGCGTGCGACTCGGTCTGCGCCTTGGCGAGCAGGGCGTCGCCGGTGGCGGCGGTCGCGTTCGCGGCGCTCAGGGCGGTCTCGGTGGCCTTCGCGGCGGCCTCGGCGGCCGCGGCGGAGGCGCGGACGACCTGGACCGACTGCTGGGCGTACGTCAGACCCCGGCCGCGCGGCACGTGGCTGGTGTCGGCGACGGCCCAGGCCTCCTGCTGCGCGGTGGCGGCCCTCTGCGAGGCGGCGGCGGCCTTCGCGGCCCACGCCTTGGCGGAGGTGACCGCGGCGGCCACGTCGGCACGGGTCCGCGCGAGGTCGGCCGTGGCCTTGTCGTAGAAGGCCTGGTCGGGCTTCTCGAAGATGGTGTCCGGGGCAGCGGCCTGCCAGTACGCGCGCCATGTGGTGATCTGGTCGGCGAACCAGGCGAGGCCGATGGCCCGCACCATGTCGTCGGCGGCGGCGCGGGTCGCCGCGGCGGCGTCGGCCTCGGCCTGGATGATCGTGGCGCGCTGGGTGGCCTGGCCGGCGTACTCCTGCTCCCACTCGACCATGGCGGTCATGGTGGGGTCGTTGAGGACGCGGCGCGGGTCGACCGGGTTCTGGGAGTCGCAGGCGGCCCAGGCCTGCTTGAGGTCCTCGACCTCGACGCGGTACGCCGGGGAGTCCTTGGCGGGCGTCTCGGTCAGGAAGCCGCCGTGCCGCAGGTAGGACGCGATGTCGCTGGAGGTCGTACCCCGGCTGTACTCGGTGTTGCCGACCTCGCTGTCCCGCAGCATCCAGTTGGCGCCGAAGTCGTTCCAGGCGTCCTTGCCCTGGTTCTCGTCCATGACGGCACGGGCGCGCGCGACGGCTTCGGCGCTGGCGTTGCTGTGGCCGTCCCAGCCGAGCTGCCAGGCGAGCTTGGTCTGCGTGAAGTAGGTGAACTGGATGACGTCCTCGCCGAAGGCGGGGGCGTGCCACTCCATGCCCTCGTCGGCCCATGCCGACTCGCGGTAGGGCTTGTTGGCCTCGTCGAGGGCGGTGACGCGGTTGCGGACCTCGTCGAAGTAGAGGCCGGCCGCTTCCTTGTCGGCCCGGGCCTCCACGCCCAGGGGGCCGTAGGCGAGCCACGCGGTGTCGCCGACGGTCTCGCGGAGCTGCGCCTCGGTGCCGGCGAGCCCCTCGACGGCCTTGGCCTTCATCCGGGGGCCGCCGACGTGCAGCGCGACCCCGGCGAGGCAGCGGTCGAGCCGCCGTGCCTCGCCGATGCTGTTGCGGCTGTAGCCGGTGTCCTCTTCGGGGGTGGTGTCGGCCGCGGCGGGCGCGGCCTGGATCAGGCCGGTGAGTACGGCCGCGGCGGTGACCAGCGCGGTCGCGCCGGTGGCCCTGGTGAGGGCGTGCCGCATGCGACGCCGGCGTCTGCCGACGTCTCTGAACGGGGACATGTTCTGCCTGGCAATCTCTCGATCGTGAGGCAGTGCTTTTTACATAGGCATGACAGAGGGCGGCGCTGCCGCCGGGCGGTGTCCCCCCTGGTCGCGGCACATGCCGGCACTCGGCTCTCCCCATGCACCGGCACTGCCGCTTACATCGCGACGATGCCACGCGCCACCCCCGCCGGTGAAGATCAAATATTCGTGATCAAGGACGCGGGGCACCCCAGGGCCGGACAAATCGGTGCCGTATTTGAACATCTTGTTACCCGGCGTAAGGAACGCAGGTCGGGGCCCGTCCGTCTCGCATCCCAAGACATTCCCGTCACCGCGGAATGACAGGAACAAATCGATGGTTGACGCATGTCATGCCCTCTCCCTCCGCCGAGCCCACCCCACCCGCCCCGACCACCCCGCCCGCGACCGCCACCCGCATGCCCGTGACCGCCACCCGCATGCCCCTGGCCGTCTACATCCTCGGGCTCTCCGTCTTCGCGCTCGGCACGAGCGAATTCATGCTGTCCGGACTCCTCCCGCCCATCGCGGAGGACATGAACGTCTCCATCCCGAGCGCCGGACTCCTCATATCCGCCTTCGCCATCGGCATGGTCGTCGGCGCACCCCTCCTCGCCGTCGCCACCCTCCGGCTCCCCCGCAAGACCACCCTGATCACCCTCATCACCGTCTTCGGCCTCGGCCAGGTCGCCGGCGCCCTCGCCCCGAACTACGCCGTGCTCTTCGCCTCCCGCATCGTGAGCGCGCTGGCCTGCGCCGGCTTCTGGGCGGTCGGCGCGGCCGTCGCCATCGCGATGGTGCCCGTCGGGGCGCGCGCCCGGGCCATGGCCGTCATGATCGGCGGCCTCTCCATCGCCAACGTCCTCGGCGTCCCCGCCGGCGCCTTCCTCGGCGAGCACCTCGGCTGGCGCTCGGCCTTCTGGGCGGTCGGCGCCGCCTCCGCCATCGCCCTCGTCGGCGTGGTGACCCGCATCCCGCACATCCCGCGGCCCGAGACGAAGCCCCGCATCAAGCGCGAGCTGGCCATCTACCGCGACCGCCAGGTGCTCCTCTCGATCGCCGTCACCGCCCTCGCCGCCGGCGGCGTCTTCTGCGCCTTCTCCTACCTCGCCCCGCTCCTCACCGACGTCTCCGGCCTCGACGAGAGCTGGATCTCCGGCGTCCTCGCCCTCTTCGGCATCGGCGCCGTCGTCGGCACGACGATCGGCGGCCGCGTCGCCGACGCCCACCTGTTCGGCGTGATGCTCAGCGGCATCGCCGCCTCCACCGTCTTCCTCGTCGCCCTGGCCCTCTTCGCGTCCGGCCCGGCCGCCACGATCGTGCTGACGTTCCTCCTCGGCGTGTCCACCTTCTACACCGCCCCGGCCCTCAACGCCCGCATGTTCAACGTCGCCGGCGCCGCCCCCACCCTCGCCGGCGCCACCACCACCGCCGCCTTCAACCTCGGCAACACCGGCGGCCCCTGGCTCGGCGGCACCGTCATCGACGCCGGCCTCGGCTTCGCCTCCACCGCCTGGGCCGGCGCCGCCATGACCGCCCTCGGCCTCGCGACCGCCGCCGTGGCCCTCAAGCTCCACACGTCACCGTCCCGCGTGATCACTTCCGGCTCACCGGTGGAGCGCAAGACCGTACCGTCCCGCTGAAATCCCGCTGCGCGCCCAGCGGCACATCCGTACGGTGACACCGTGACGACACGCGTGATCATCCTCAACGGCGCCTCCAGCTCAGGGAAGTCCGGCATCGTACGGTGCCTCCAGTCCGTACTGCCGGACCCCTGGATGACGTTCGGATGCGATTCGTTCGTCGACGCCCTGCCCAAGAAGATGTGGTCCTCGGAAGGCGGGATCGTCTTCGGCGACGACGGCGGCGTCACCGTCGGCGAGGACTTCCGGAAGCTGGAGGCCGCCTGGGCGGAAGGCATCGCCACCATGGCCCGCGCCGGCGCCCGCATCGTCATCGACGACGTCTTCCTCGGCGGCGCCGCCTCCCAGCAGCGCTGGCGCACGGTCCTCGGCGACCTCCCCGTCCTCTGGGTCGGCGTCCGCTGCGACCCCGCCACCGCCGCCGGCCGCGAGATCGCCCGCGGCGACCGCACCCCCGGCATGGCCGCCCAACAGGCCCTCGTCGTCCACGAAGGCGTCACCTACGACCTCGAGATCGACACCACCCACACCGAATCCCTGACCTGCGCCCACACGATCGCGTCCCACCTGGGCTGACCGCGCGAGCCGAAGGGGCGTCAGGCACACTGCCGGGCCGCCCCTTCGGTGCGTCAGGCGGTGCGGACGTCCGAACCGGAGACGGTCGCCTCCGGAAGCGCCTCCGGCACGAAGTCCGCGCCGAAGGACGGTGCCGGGTACATGAGGTGGGCGAGGCGGGACTGCTCCTGACGCATGTGCATGAACGATTCCAGGATGTACCCGACCAGGAGCACGAGCACTGCGATGATCATGATGGAGGCCGCCAGGATGGCGGTGGGGAAGCGCGGAACGGTGCCGCTCTCCACGAACTCGGCGATCACCGGGACGCCCAGGGCGAGCGAGACGAGGGCCAGCAGGCCGGCGATGGTGGAGTGGAACAGCGAGGGGCGCTGGCGGCGGGCGAGGCCCAGGATCAGCTTCAGGATGCGCCAGCCGTCACGGTAGGTGCGGAGCTTGCTGACGCTGCCGGCCGGCCGGTCCTTGAAGTCGACCTGCAGCTCCGCGGTGGGCAGACGCAGGCTGAGGGCGTGCACCGTCATCTCGGTCTCGGTCTCGAACTCCCGCGACAGGGCGGGGAACGACTTGATGTACCGGCGGGAGAACACCCGGTAGCCGCTCAGCATGTCGCTGACGTCGTTGCCGAACAGCGACCGCACGGCGCCGGTGAGCATCTTGTTGCCGACCGCGTGACCGGCCCGGTAGGCCGTGTCGGTTATCTCGCGACGGGCGCCGACGACCTGGTCGTAGGGGCCCTCGAAGAGCAGGTCGACCATCTCGCGGGCGCGCGTGGCGTCGTAGGTGTCGTCCCCGTCGATGATCAGCAGCGCGTCGGCCTCGACGTCGGCGAAGGCCCGGCGAATCACGTTGCCCTTGCCCTTGCGCGGCTCCTGCCGCACGATCGCGCCGGCCTTGAGGGCCTCGGCGAGGGTGTTGTCCGTGGAGGCGTTGTCGTACACGTAGATGACGGCCTCGGGGAGCGACGCGCGCAGGTCACGGACGACCTTCCCGATAGCCGCCTCCTCGTTGTAGCAGGGAACGACACAGGCGATCACCGGACTCATGCGAAGGTTCCCCCCAGTAACGACAAGCCGCGTGGCCTGTCCGTGAAATTCGTGGGGATGCTACCTCGCGTTTGTGTATTCCGGTCGCACAAGTTTACGTTTCCGCCATGATGCGGTTGACGGCCTGGAGCCGACACGCGCCCGCGTGGGCACGGAACCTCGGGCGTGAGGTCGCGGCCTTCGGCGTCGTCGGAGCACTCGCGTTCGTCGTGGAGACCGCGAGCTTCAACCTCCTGGTCTTCGGCACCCCGTCCTCCGACGGCGGGGCCCTCGGGAGCATGCCGGTCGTCGCCTCGGTCCTCGCCACCCTCCTCGCCATGGCCGTGAGCTGGATCGGCAACCGCTACTGGACCTACCGCGACCGGAGCGGCGCCGTCGACCGGCGCGAGCTCACGCTGTTCGTGGGCGTCAACCTGGTGGGCATGGCGGTCACCGCCCTCCCCGTGTACGTGTCCCACGAACTCCTCGGCCTCGGGTCGCCGCTCGGCGACAACGCGGCCCGGCTCGTCGGCTGGGCCGCGGCGACGCTGTTCCGCTTCGTCGCCTACCGCAGCCTCGTGTTCACCCGCTCAGGAGAGGACCCGACCCACGTGCCCGGCAGCATCGAACGGTGGACCGCATCACTCCGCGACGCCCGGCGGCGCGGCGCGCTCTGGCCGTGGGCCCTGGTCGCCTTCGCCGCGGTCGGCGCCTACGCCGTGTCCGTCGTCTTCCACCCCGGATACTTCAGTGCGGACAGCCTCGTCCAGCTGAGGGAGGCGCTGGGCGAGACGCCGATGCACGACTGGCACCCTCCGGCGATGGCCCTGCTGTGGAAGATCCTCATCGACTCCACGGGCGCCGTATCGGCCATGGCCGCCCTGCAGGCCGCCGTGCTGTGGGCGTCGCTGTGGCTCCTCGCCGTGCTGGTGTGGAAGAGGACCGGCAGCCGCGGACTCTCCCTCGCGATGCTCGCCGTCGGCCTCGCACCGCACGTCGTGACCTTCACGGGCGTCGTGTGGAAGGACGTGCACATGGCGTACGTCCTGCTCGCGGCCTGCGCGGTCGCGCTCCTCGCGCGTGAGCTGCCGTCCGGCCGGACCAAGACCCGCTGGGCGCTCCTCGTCGTGGGCGTGCTGTTCCTCGCGTACGCCGTCCTGGTCCGCAAGAACGCCTTCCCCGCCGTGATCCCGGTCTTCGTCCTGCTGGTCCTCGCGCTCTGGCCCGCCCCGGGCCGCCGCCGCTGGCTCGTCGCCACCGGTGTGCTCGTCGCCGTCACCGCCGGCGCCAACGCCGCCGTGAACGCCGTCGCCGACCCGCTGCCCTCCCGGCAGTACGCGCAGATCCCGCTGGACGACCTCGTCCACGTGCTCACCCCGGCCCAAGTGCGCACCGCAGCCGACCGGGCCGGCGCCGATCCGGCCCTGCGCGACGCCCTCGCCTCGGCCGCCGCCACATGCCGGACCAAGAAGATCCCTTCGGACGCCTACTTCCACTGCTACCGGCGCGACATCGCACCGGACCCCCTGTCCCCGCGGAACGTCGACGTCATGCTGGAGATGTGGACCCAGCAGATGCCCAAGCACTGGCAGAGCTACGCCGAGTACCGCCTCCAGCTCTTCGCCAAGCTGCTCTTCCAGAGCAACTACCCCTTCCAGGACGGCACGCGCGCCCTGCCGGCGGACCAGCCCGACGCCATCGTGGACACCCCCTCCAACGAGCTGCTGAAGTCCGGCCTGCGGTACTACGTGCTCGGCTTCGTCCGCGACGTGCCGTTCCTCTTCCAGGGCTGGTTCTGGCTGGCCGCCTCCCTGCTCCTCACCCTGCGCCGCCGCTGGATCGGCCCCTACACCCGCGAGCTCCGGCTGCTCGGCGCCAGCTCGGTCCTCTACGTCCTGGCCTACCTGCCCACCTCACCCGAATCCAACTACCGCTACGTCTACTGGCCCGCGATCGCCGGGACCGTCGCCGCGCTGCTGATCGCCTCGGCCCACGTGGCGAGGCGCCGGGCGAAGGCCGCCGAGACCGGCGAAACCTCCACGGCCGACGAGGCGCAGGTGCCGGACGAGGCGCAGGTGCCGGACTCCGACGGACGTCCCACCGAGTCCCTGTCCGGACAGCCCGCGTGAACCGAACGCACGCGCTTCCGAAGCGGGCGACGGCGGAGGGCGGCTGAGCCGCCCGGTTCCCCGCTCGATTCGACGTGACGAGGGGGCGGCCCGGCACACTGCCGGGC
>NZ_JBHJQI010000238.1:0-7425 GCF_042262805.1 Streptomyces sp. NPDC056361 | reverse complement strand
CCGCGAGTGGGGGCCGGACGCCGTCTGCGGTGCCGGGTGCAGGGTGCCGGGCGTCGGGTGCTCAGGCCGGCTTGACCGAGTCCACGCCCGAGCGGGCCCTGGTCCACTCGCCGCGGGTGAAGTCAGGGATCTCCTGCGGCGCGCCCTGGGCCTTGATCGAGGCGTGGCTCAGCGGCACCGGAGCGGTCCAGGTGGCGGCGTCGTACACGTCGAAGTCCGGGACGAGTCCCAGCTGCAGGCACTGCATCAGCCGGTAGACCATGATGTAGTCCATGCCGCCGTGGCCGCCGGGCGGGTTGGCGTGGTCCTTCCAGAGCCAGTGGTCGAACTCGGCCGCGTAGGCCGAGAAGTCGCCCCACTGGTCGTCGTTGTGGTCCGGCTCCAGGTAGATCCTGGCCGGATAGTCCTCGAAGACGCCCCGCGTGCCGCCCAGGCTGTTGATCCTGCTGTACGGGTGCGGGGTGGAGACGTCGTGCTCCAGCCGGATCACCCGGCCCTTGGCCGTCTGGACCAGACTGACCGTCCGGTCGCTCCCGATGTACGTCTCCTTCCAGCTCGGGTCGCCGGACGGCATGTGCTCCGCGCGGTACTCGGCGAGACCGAGCGCCGGGGTGCCGAAACTGCTGATGCTCACCGCCCGGTCGCCCCGGTTGACGTCCATGTAGTTGGCGACGGGCCCGAAGCCGTGGTTGGGGTAGAGGTCGCCGCGCAGCCGCGTGTGCCACCGCCGGCGCCAGGGCCCCTCGTAGTACGTCGGGGAGAACATCAGGGCGCGCAGGTCGTGGTTGTAGGCGCCGGCCCCGTGCAGCAGGTCGCCGAACCTGCCGGCGTGCGCCATGCGCAGGACCCGCATCTCGTTCCGCCCGTAGCAGCAGTTCTCCAGCTGCATGCAGTGCCGGCGGGTCTGCTCGGACAGGTCGACGAGCGACCACAGTTCGTCGAGCTGCATCGCGACCGGGCACTCCACGCCGACGTGCTTGCCGTTCAGCATCGCCGCCCGGGCGATGGCGTAGTGGCTGTCCCACGGGGTGGCCACGTGGACGAAGTCGACGTCGGTGCGGGCGCAGAGGTTCTCGTAGTCCTCCTCGCCGTTCGTGTAGACGGCCGGGGCGGGTCGGCCCGCGGCGACGACCTTCGCGGTGGCCCGCTCGGCCTTCTCGCGCACCGGGTCGCAGACGGCGACCACCCGCACCCAGGGCAGGGCGAGGTAGAGGCCGATCATCGCGCTGCCCCGGTTGCCGAGGCCGACGAGCCCGACGCGGACCGTGGAGCGGCGCTCGAAGGGGACTCCGGCCATGGTGGCGGCGGTGCGGCGGCTCGGCTCGGCCGCGGCGGCGGGGGACACGGCGGTCGCGGACGGGGCGGAGGCGGCGCTCGGGGCGCCGGTGGCGGTGATGCCGATGCCCGCGCCGGCCGCCGCGGTGCTCCTGAGCACCTTGCGGCGGCTCGGGGTGCGCGGTGTCTGCTCGTTCATGGAACCTCCCGGAGCTGTGTGCACGGCTGTTTCATGAATCCCGCACGGGACCCTGGCCCCGGTGGCCGATGGTGCGCAAGGGCGCCGACAGGACTCTTGCGACGGGTAGTTCGGACTGTACTGTTCCGGATATCGCACCGGGCCGGAGCGACCGGCGATCATCACCCGAACATACGAAGGACCCCTCACCGGCGGGGGTGAGGGGTCCTTCGACCGGCCGTGGCGGCCGATGACGTGACGACGGGTCAGGGGCGCGTCGCGTGTTCGAGCGCCAGCAGGACGGAGTGGTAGCTCCGGCCCGTAGCCCGGTCCATCCCGATCTCGCACATGCGGTTGGCCGAGAGGTGCGCGTCGAACGGGCGGGCCGTGACCTCGGCCGCCTCGCGGGCCGTCGCCGACGCCGTCAACTCCGGATGCAGCATGCCCCGGTCGCCCGCGAAGGCGCAGCAGCCCGCGTCGACGGGGACCACGACCTCCTCCGCGCAGGCCCCGGCGAGCGCCGTCAGCCGGTCCTCGTCGCCCAGGTGCCGCATCGAGCACGTCGGATGGACCACGGCGGACGCGACCCGGCGGCGCACGTCGAGCCGGGGGAGCAGCTCGTCCGCCGCCCACACCAGCGAGTCCACCACCGTCAGCTCGGCGTGCAGCTCCCGGTTGTCGTCCGTCAGGTACGGCACCACCTCGTGCGCGATGCCGAGCGTGCACGAGGAGGCGTCCACCACGAGCGGCAGCGTCCCGCCGGCCGTCCACCCCCAGGCCGCCTCGACGATCCGGTTCGCCATCACCTCGTTGCCCCGCTCGTACCCCTTGGAGTGCCAGATCGTGGCGCAGCACGTACCGGCCACGTCGTCCGGGATCCACACCGGCTTCCCGGCCCGCGCCGACACCGCGACGACGGCCTCCGGCAGCGACGGGCCGGGGTGGCCGCCAGGGCCGGCGAAGATGCGGTTCACACAGGCCGGGTAGTAGACGGCGACGGCCGCCGGGCGGTGGGTGCGCGGCAGCCGCCGGGCCGCCGCGCCGGGGATCTCCGGCAGCCACTCCGGTACGAGGTCGGGGCGCACCACGCGCCGCGCCAGGCCCGTCGCCGACTCCAGGACCCGGTCGCCGATGCGGTCCGCCGCGGCGACCGCGAGCCGGGCGGAGGCCTCCACCGCACGGAAGTTCTTCGCGGCCAGGGCGGCCGCCCGCTCCTCGCGCGGCGAGTGCCGCTCGTGCCGGAACTCCTTCATCAGCGCGCCGGTGTCGATCCCGACCGGACAGGCCAGCTTGCACGTGGAGTCGCCGGCGCAGGTGTCGACGGCGTCGTAGCCGTACGACTCCAGGAGGCGCGCCTCGACGGGGGAGCCGTCGGCCTGGCGCATCATCTCGCGGCGCAGCACGATCCGCTGGCGAGGAGTGGTCGTCAGGTCGTGGCTGGGGCACGTCGGTTCGCAGAAGCCGCACTCGATGCAGGGGTCGGCGATCCGCTCCACGGACGGGATCGACTTCAGGCCGCGCAGATGGGCCTGCGGGTCCCGGTCCAGGACGATCCGCGGGGCGAGCACCCCGTCGGGGTCGACGGCCTCCTTGACCCGCCACATCAGATCGGTCGCGCGCGCGCCCCACTCCAGCTCCAGGAAGGGCGCGATGTTGCGGCCGGTGGCGTGCTCGGCCTTCAGCGAGCCGTCGAAGCGCTCCACGGTCAGCTTGCAGAACTCGTCCATGAAGGCCGCGTACCGCTCGACGTCGGAGGGGTCGGCGGCGTCGAAGGCGAGCAGGAAGTGGAGGTTGCCGTGGGCGGCGTGACCGGCGACGGCCGCGTCGAAGCCGTGCCGGGACTGGAGGTCGAGCAGCGCGGCGCAGGCCTCCGCGAGGCGGTCCGGCGGCACCGCGAAGTCCTCGGTGATCAGCGTCGTGCCGGAGGGGCGCGAGCCGCCGACCGCCGTCACGAACGCCTTGCGGGCCTTCCAGTACCCGGAGATCCGCTTCGGGTCCCTGGTGAACGCGTTCTCCGCGGACGGCACCGGGGCGACCAGGCCGAGTCCGGCGAGGACGGCCTCGGCCGCCCGCTCGTACGCGTCGAGGGCCGCCGGGTCCGGGGCCCGGAACTCGACCAGGAGCGCCGCCGTCTCCTTGGGCAGGTCCGCCCAGTCGGCGGGCACGCCCGCGACGCGCACCGAGGCCCGCAGGGTGTTGCCGTCCATCAGCTCGACCGCGAGCGCCCCCGCCTCGTTGAACAGCGGCACGGCCGCGGCGGCGGCCGGCAGCGAGGGGAAGAAGAGGAGCCCGGTGGAGACCTCGCGGTCCAGCGGCAGGGTGTCGAAGACGACTTCGGAGATGAAGCCGAAGGTGCCCTCGGAGCCCACCATGAGGCCCCGCAGGATCTCCGCGGGCGTGGCGCCGTCGAGGAAGGCGTCGAGCCGGTAGCCGTTGGTGTTCTTGATCGCGTACTTGGCCCGGATCCGGGCGGTGAGCTCGGCGTCGGCCTCGATCTCGGCCTTCAGCGCGAGCAGCTCCGCGCACAGCCTCGGCTCGGCGCGCGCGAGCTCCTCGTCGGCGGCCGGGTCGCCGGTGTCCACGACGGTGCCGCTCGGCAGCACGAAGGTGAGGGAGGAGACGGTCCGGTACGAGTTCCGGGTCGTTCCGGCCGTCATGCCCGACGCGTTGTTGGCGACGACCCCGCCGATCGTGCACGCGATCGCGCTGGCCGGATCGGGCCCGAGCACCCGCCCGTAGGGGGCGAGCGCGGCATTGGCCCGGACGACCGTGGTGCCGGGCCGGACGCGGGCCCGGGCGCCGTCGTCCAGGACCTCGACGCCCACCCAGTGGCGGCGGACGTCGACGAGGATGTCCTCGCCCTGCGCCTGGCCGTTGAGGCTGGTCCCGGCGGCCCGGAAGACGACCTCGCGGCCCTTGCCGTGCGCGTACGACAGGACCGTGGAGATGTCGTCGATGTCCTCGGCGACGACGACGACCTGCGGCACGAAGCGGTACGGGCTCGCGTCCGAGGCGTACCGCACCAGGTCGGAGATCTTCGACAGGACCTTGTCCGGGCCGAGGAGCTCGGTCAGCTCCTCGCGCAGCCGGCGGGGCGTGCCCCGCGCCTGGAGTTCCGGCACCCGGTCCGGCGCCGGAGTCCGCTTCGTCCCGGGACGGAGGGCCTGCGGACTCGGCTCTAGGAGTGGCATGGCACGGCTCCCCTTCGGCGCGTCCCCGTGCCCGGGCGGATCAGCAGCCGCCCTCCGGGCCGCGGTCGACCAGGGCGGTCAGCAGACCTCCGAGCACCTCGCGCTGTTCGACGGTCAATGGAGCAAGGATGTCCTCTGCCGCCGCCCGGCGCGCGCTGCGCAGCTCCCGCAGCGTGGCGCGTCCCGCGTCGGTGAGCTCGATCCGTATCACCCGGCGGTTGTTCGGATCGGGCACCCGGCGCACCCGGTCGCCCGCCTCCAGGCCGTCGACGAGACTGGTCACGGCCCTGGGGACGACTTCGAGGCGGGCGGCGAGGTCGGCCATCCGGGGCGGCTCGCCGAAGTGCGCGACCGTGCGCAGGAGCCTGGACTGGGCGGGGGTGATGCCGACCGGTTCCAGGTGGTGCTTCTGGATGCGGTGCAGCCGGCGGGTGAGCCGCAGCAGCTGCTCGGCGAGGAGCCCGTCGGCGTCGGGCGTGCCCGGCCCGCCGGCCGGCCCGTCGCCCGTGCGGTCGGGTGCGCCCGTGCGGTCGGAGGTGGTCATGCGGGAACAATATCAGGACCATGTTCATTGTGAGCATAGGTAACAATGAGCTATGCTCTGCTGGCATCTATCGATCCTCCGAAGGAGCCCATGCGCCCCCACGACCAGTCCGACTGGACGCCACCGTCCCGTGACTCCACCCGGCCGAAGGAGCCCGCCCAGCTGCGGCGCATCCTGCGGCTGTTCCGTCCCTACCGCGCGCGCCTCGCGCTCGTCGGCCTCCTGGTCGGCGCCGCCTCGCTCGTCTCGGTCGCCTCGCCGTTCCTGCTGAAGGAGGTCCTGGACACCGCGATCCCGCAGGGCCGCACCGGGCTGCTCAGCCTGCTCGCCCTCGGCATGATCGCCACCGCCGTGCTGAACGGCGTGTTCGGCGTGCTCCAGACCCTCATCTCCACCACCGTCGGCCAGCGCGTCATGCACGACCTGCGCACCGGGGTGTACGAGCAGCTCCAGCGGATGCCGCTCGCCTTCTTCACCCGCACCCGCACGGGCGAGGTCCAGTCCCGCATCGCCAACGACATCGGCGGCATGCAGGCGACCGTGACCTCGACGGCCACCTCGCTCGTCTCCAACCTCACCGCCGTCGTCGCGACCGTGGTCGCCATGCTCGCCCTCGACTGGCGCCTCACCCTCGTCTCGCTGCTCCTGCTGCCCGTCTTCGTCTGGATCAGCCGGCGGGTCGGCCGCGAGCGCAAGCGGATCACCACCCAGCGCCAGAAGCAGATGGCCGCCATGGCCGCCACCGTCACCGAGTCCCTCTCGGTCAGCGGCATCCTGCTCGGCCGCACCATGGGCCGCGCCGACTCCCTCACGCAGTCCTTCGCCGCGGAGTCCGAGCGCCTCGTCGACCTCGAAGTGCGCTCCTCCATGGCCGGACGCTGGCGGATGTCCACCATCAGCATCGTCATGGCCGCCATGCCCGCCCTGATCTACTGGGCCGCCGGCATCGCGCTCGGCCCGGGCGGCGCCACGATCTCGCTCGGCACGCTCGTCGCCTTCGTCACGCTCCAGCAGGGCCTCTTCCGGCCCGCCGTGAGCCTGCTGTCGACCGGCGTCCAGATGCAGACCTCCCTTGCGCTGTTCCAGCGCATCTTCGAGTACCTCGACCTGCCCGTCGACATAGACGAGCCCGCCGAGCCGGTCCGGCTGGCGCGGGTCCGCGGCGAGGTCTCCTTCGAGAAGGTCGAGTTCCGCTACGACGCCGAGGCGACGGGCCGCCCGACCCTCGACTCCCTCGACCTGACCGTCCCCGCCGGCGGCAGCCTGGCCGTCGTGGGCCCCACCGGATCCGGCAAGTCCACCCTGAGCTACCTGGTGCCCCGGCTGTACGACGTGACCGGCGGCCGGGTCACCCTCGACGGCGTCGACGTGCGCGACCTGGACTTCGACACGCTGGCCCGCGCGGTCGGCGTGGTCTCCCAGGAGACGTACCTCTTCCACGCATCCGTCGCCGACAACCTGCGCTTCGCCAAGCCGGACGCCACCGTCGAGGAGATAGAGGCCGCCGCGCGCGCCGCCCAGATCCACGACCACATCGCCTCGCTCCCCGACGGGTACGACACCCTCGTCGGCGAGCGCGGCTACCGCTTCTCGGGCGGCGAGAAGCAGCGCCTGGCCATCGCCCGCACCATCCTGCGCGACCCGCCCGTGCTCATCCTCGACGAGGCGACCAGCGCCCTCGACACCCGGACGGAGCACGCGGTGCAGCGGGCCATCGACTCCCTGTCCGAGGGCCGCACCACCATCACCATCGCGCACCGGCTCTCCACCGTCCGCGACGCCGACCAGATCGTCGTCCTGGAGGACGGCCGGATCGCCGAGCGCGGCACCCACGAGGAGCTGCTCGCCCTGGACGGGAGGTATGCGGCCCTGGTCCGCAGGGACGCCCGCACCGAACAGGCGAACGTGGGAGCGGTTGTTCCCCAGAACGTGTGATCGTCCCGGGAATCGTTGCCCCACTCCCGTACGGCGTCGGATGATTACGGAGTGCGAGCGAAGGGCTGCAGACCGCGACCGCACCGTCCCACTGATGAACCTGTACGAGGAGAAGCACCACCATGAACGTCATCACCAACCTGCTCGCCGGCGTCCTCCACTTCCTGGGCTGGCTCGTCTGACGATCGCAGTGCCCGGCGCCGCCGGTTCCCCGTCCCAGGGAACCCGCGGGGCCGCCCCGCGCGCCGGGTGCCCCGGGTCCCGGACCGGCCCGGGGAGCGGGGCCCCCAGACCCAGTCTCG
>NZ_JBHJQI010000237.1:0-7440 GCF_042262805.1 Streptomyces sp. NPDC056361 | reverse complement strand
CCCCTCTTCGGAGGGGCGGGCCGTCGCCCGTACCCAAACGCTTCTCCCGGGCAGGGACGGCATCGGCACGGTCCGCCGTACGACCCTCCCCGGCGGCCTCCGGATCGTCACCGAGACGCTCCCCTCCGTACGCTCCGCCACCTTCGGCATCTGGGCGCACGTCGGCTCCCGCGACGAGACCCCGACGCTCAACGGCGCGACCCACTACCTGGAGCACCTCCTCTTCAAGGGCACCCGCAAGCGGTCCGCCCTCGACATCTCCGCCGCGATCGACGCGGTCGGCGGCGAGATGAACGCCTTCACGGCGAAGGAGTACACCTGCTACTACGCGCGGGTCCTCGACACCGACCTGCCGCTGGCGATCGACGTCGTCTGCGACATGCTCACCGGCTCCCTCATCCTCGAAGAGGACGTCGACGCCGAGCGCGGCGTCATCCTCGAAGAGATCGCGATGACCGAGGACGACCCCGGCGACGTCGTGCACGAGCTGTTCGCGCAGACGATGTTCGGCGACACCCCGCTGGGCCGCCCGGTCCTCGGCACCGTCGACACCATCAACGCGCTCACCCGCGGCCAGATCGCCCGCTTCTACAAGAAGCACTACGACCCGACCCACCTGGTCGTCGCCGCCGCCGGCAACGTCGACCACGCCACGGTGGTACGCCAGGTCCGCCGCGCCTTCGAGAAGGCCGGAGCCCTCGGCCGTACCGACGCAGTCCCCGTCGCCCCCCGCGACGGCCTGCGCACCCTGCGCACCGCGGGCCGAGTCGAGCTCCTGAACCGCAAGACCGAGCAGGCCCACGTGGTCCTCGGCATGCCGGGCCTGGCCCGCACCGACGAGCGCCGCTGGGCCCTCGGCGTGCTGAACACCGCCCTCGGCGGCGGCATGTCCTCCCGCCTCTTCCAGGAGGTCCGCGAGAAGCGCGGCCTGGCCTACAGCGTGTACTCGTACACCTCGGGCTTCGCCGACTGCGGCCTCTTCGGCGTGTACGCGGGCTGCCGGCCCAGCCAGGTCCACGACGTCCTCAAGATCTGCCGGGACGAGCTCGACAAGGTCGCCTCCGACGGCCTCACCGACGAGGAGATCACCCGCGCGGTCGGCCAGCTCTCCGGATCGACCGTCCTCGGCCTGGAGGACACCGGCGCGCTGATGAACCGCATCGGCAAGAGCGAGCTCTGCTGGGGCACCCAGATGTCGGTCGACGACATGCTCACCCGCATCGCGGCGGTCACCCCGGACGAGGTCCGCGAGGTCGCCCGCGATGTACTGGAGCAGCGGCCCTCGCTCTCGGTGATCGGCCCGCTGAAGGACAAGCAGGCGGACCGCCTCCACCAAGCGGTCTCCTGACCCACAAGTCCCCTAAGGAAGAGCAATGAGCAAGCTGCGCGTGGCGGTCCTCGGAGCCAAGGGCCGTATCGGCTCGGAGGCGGTCAAGGCCGTCGAGGCCGCCGAGGACATGGAACTGGTCGCGGCCCTCGGCCGCGGTGACGAGCTGGACGCGCTCACCGAGGCGGGCGCCCAGGTCGTCGTCGAGCTGACCACCCCGGCCTCGGTCATGGAGAACCTCGACTTCTGCGTGCGCCACGGCATCCACGCGGTCGTCGGCACCACCGGCTGGACCGAGGAGCGCCTCGCGCAGCTGAACGGCTGGCTCGCCGCCTCCCCGGCGACCGGCGTCCTGATCGCCCCGAACTTCTCCATCGGCGCGGTCCTCACCATGAAGTTCGCGCAGATCGCGGCCCCGTACTTCGAGTCGGTCGAGGTCGTCGAACTGCACCACCCGAACAAGGTCGACGCGCCCTCCGGTACGGCGACCCGCACCGCCCAGCTCATCGCCGAGGCCCGGTCGAAGGCAGGCTGCGCCCCGCAGCCCGACGCCACGACCACCGCCCTCCCCGGTGCGCGCGGGGCGGACGTCGACGGCGTGCCCGTGCACGCGGTACGCCTCCGGGGCCTGCTGGCCCACCAGGAGGTGCTGCTCGGCGGCGAGGGCGAGACCCTCACCGTCCGCCACGACTCGCTGCACCACTCCAGCTTCATGCCGGGCATCCTTCTGGGCGCCCGCCGCGTGACCACCGCTCCGGGCCTCACCTTCGGCCTGGAGCACTTCCTGGACCTGGGCTGACGGCCATGGGCGGAAAGATCACGTACGTCTTCCTGGCCACCGTCCTCGTGCTCGTCTTCGGCGTGGTGGCGATGGAGGGCGTCCTGCTGCTCCTCACCGGCGAGCCGGCCGCCATGGGCATGGGCGCGGTGGCGTTCCTGCTGCCCGCGGTCGGCGGCTGGTTCCTCTGGCACAACACCCGGTTCGCGCGCCGGGCCGGCCGCCTCGCCACCGAACTGGAGGCGGAGGGCGGCCTGCCCGTCGACGAGCTGAAGCGCTCCGAGGGCGGCCGGATCGACCGGGACTCGGCCGACGAGGTCTTCGCCCGGCGCAAGGCCGAGACGGAGGACTCACCCGAGGACTGGCGCTGCTGGTTCCGGCTCGCGGTCGCCTATCACGACGCCCGCGACACCCCCCGGGCCCGCAAGGCGATGCAGCGTGCCATCGCGCTCCACGAGGGGCGTCCGGTCAGCGCGTAGCGGCCGGGACCACGCCGTACTCGGCGTTCCACGCCTCGACCGTGTCGGCCGCCCGGTCGAAGGCCTCGACACGGGAGAGGAAGTCGGCGTTGTGGTCGGTGAGCAGCAGCAGCTGCTCACCACCCTGCCGGTCGAGCACCAGGGCCTGGCCCTGGACCGTGCGGGGGAGTCCCAGCCAGCGCACCGGCTGCTGGGCGGTCCGCACGGAGGTCACCTTGGCCCACGGCACGGTGACGGTGGAGAAGAAGCCCACGCGCCGCACCCCGGCGCGGCTCACCCACGTCCCCATGCGCAGCATGCGCAGGGCGGCGACGATGACGAGCACGGCGATGGTGAAGGTGGCGAGCGCGCCGCCGAAGGCTCCGGCGGCGGCGATGATCACCGCGGCGAGCAGCACGAACGAGGCGAGCAGCAGCGCGAGTGCCGCCGATCCGACCCGCCATGACCCCGGCCGGTAGGGACGACGCCACTGATCGTGATCGTCGAACGGCAGGGCGACGTGGTCGGTCGTGTCAAAAGCACGGTCGGCCGTCAGGAAGGGCAGGGGCACGACAGGTCCTCACTCACAGGCACGCTCGAAGGGGCAGTGCCCGGTGAGGCTACCTCAGCGGTTGTCGGAGGCCTCGGACTGCTGCTGACGAGTGGCCGAGTCCCCCGACTGGAGCGACGGCATGCCGAAGATCAGCGCTCCGACGAGTCCGGCCACGACGGTCAGTCCGATCAGCGTACGGCCCACGATCTCCGCCGCGCCGGGACGCTCCCGTGGCGGCGGTGTGACGTTACTGCGGAAGTGGTCGGCCTCCGCGACGAACGCGAACGGTACGGCCTCTTTCCGGCTGAACATCAGGTCCACTCTCCTCGGTCGTCGATGTGCCTCACAGAGAGAGACGACAGAAGCGGTGCTTTGGTGCCCTTTTTCACCAAAGCAGCCGAATCTCATCCTCCGGTAGGACGTCGTTAGAGTGGGCGACTGCACCCCGACTGGAAGGACCGCTGGTGAGCGACAGCCCCATCGAGAACGTGAAGATCGACTTCCGGAGCGACGTCACCGTCGAGCTGGTCAAGAGCGCGGCGGCCGACTCCGACGTCCTCTGGGCGGCCCGGGTCTCCACGGCGGGCGAGCAGTCCCTCGAAGAGCTCCAGAGGGACCCGGAGCGCTCCAAGGGCCTCATCAACTACCTGATGCGGGACCGCCACGGCAGCCCCTTCGAGCACAACTCGATGACCTTCTTCATCAGCGCGCCGATCTTCGTGTTCCGCGAGTTCATGCGGCACCGCGTCGGCTGGTCGTACAACGAGGAGTCGGGCCGCTACAGGCAGCTGGAGCCGGTCTTCTACGTCCCCGACGCCTCCCGCAAGCTGGTCCAGGAGGGCCGCCCGGGCAGGTACGTCTTCGTCGAGGGCACCCCCGAGCAGCACGAGCTCGTCGGCCGCACGATGGAGGACTCGTACCGTCAGGCGTACGCCACCTACCAGGAGATGCTGGCCGCCGGCGTCGCCCGCGAGGTCGCCCGCGCCGTCCTCCCGGTCGGCCTCTTCTCCTCGATGTACGCCACGTGCAACGCCCGCTCGCTCATGCACTTCCTCGGCCTGCGCACCCAGCACGAGCTCGCCGCGGTCCCGTCCTTCCCGCAGCGGGAGATCGAGATGGTCGGCGAGAAGATGGAGGAGCACTGGGCCCGGCTGATGCCGCTGACCTACGACGCCTTCAACAAGAACGGCCGTGTGGCCCCGTAGCGCACGCATGTCCGAACACCTCGTACGAAGTGTCCGTATTGCGACGTTTCACGAAGTTCATCTAGGCTGATCAAACGGACCCGGCGCTGCCTGAACCCCCGAGCAGGCAGCGCCGGGCTCCCTTTATCGTGTCCCCCTAGGGGACACCCGGCGCTGAGCAGCGAGTAGCGTGTTACCCATGGCTCCGATCTCCACTCCGCAGACCCCCTTCGGGCGGGTCCTCACCGCCATGGTCACGCCCTTCACGGCGGACGGCGCACTCGACCTCGACGGTGCCCAGCGACTGGCCACCCACCTGGTGGACGCAGGCAACGACGGCCTCGTCATCAACGGCACCACCGGCGAGTCCCCCACCACCAGCGACGCGGAGAAATCGGAGCTCGTACGAGCGGTACTGGAGGCGGTCGGCGACCGCGCCCACATCGTCGCCGGCATCGGCACCAACGACACCCACCACTCCATCGAGCTCGCCCGCGCCGCCGAGCGCGACGGCGCCCACGGCCTCCTCGCCGTCACGCCGTACTACAACAAGCCCCCGCAGGAGGGCCTGTACCGGCACTTCTCGGCCATCGCCGACTCCACCGGCCTGCCGGTCATGCTCTACGACATCCCGGGCCGCAGCGGCGTCCCGATCGACACCGAGACGATCGTCCGCCTCGCCGAGCACCCGCGCATCGTCGCCAACAAGGACGCCAAGGGCGACCTCGGCCGCGCCAGCTGGGCCATCGCCCGCTCCGGCCTCGCCTGGTACTCCGGCGACGACATGCTCAACCTGCCGCTGCTCTCCGTCGGCGCCTGCGGCTTCGTCTCCGTCGTGGGCCACCTCGTCACCCCGGAACTCCGCGCCCTCCTCGACGCCCACCTGGGCGGCGAGGTCCAGAAGGCCACCGAGATCCACCAGAAGCTGCTCTCGGTCTACACCGGCATGTTCCGCACCCAGGGCGTCATGACCACCAAGGCCGCCCTCGCCCTCCAGGGCCTCCCGGCCGGCCCCCTGCGGCCGCCGCTCGTGGAGCTCTCCCCGCAGGAGACGGACCAGCTCAAGGTCGACCTGGCCGCCGGCGGGGTAGAACTCTGACATCGGACTTCACAACTGAACACTGACAACAGCAAGTGCACGAATGTCATGCGCGCCACGTGTCACCGGCACGTGGCGCGCGTGGTGAGGAGAGTCTTTTGAGTCATCCGCATCCCGAACTCGGCGCCCCGCCGAAGCTCCCGAAGGGCGCCCTGCGCGTCACCCCGCTCGGCGGGCTCGGCGAGATCGGCCGCAACATGACGGTCTTCGAGTTCGACGGCCGTCTGCTCATCGTCGACTGCGGCGTCCTCTTCCCCGAAGAGGAGCAGCCGGGCATCGACCTGATCCTTCCCGACTTCACGATCATCCGGGACCGTCTCGACGACGTCGAAGGCATCGTGCTCACGCACGGCCACGAGGACCACATCGGCGCCGTCCCCTACCTCCTCCGGCTCAAGCCGGACATCCCGCTCATCGGCTCCAAGCTGACCCTCGCCCTGATCGAGGCCAAGCTCCAGGAGCACCGCATCCGCCCCTACACCCTCGAGGTGAAGGAAGGCGACCGCGAGGCCCTCGGCCCCTTCGACTGCGAGTTCATCGCGGTCAACCACTCCATCCCGGACGCCCTGGCCGTCGCCATCCGCACCCCCGCGGGCATGGCCGTCGCCACCGGCGACTTCAAGATGGACCAGCTCCCGATGGACGGCCGGCTCACCGACCTCCACGCGTTCGCGCGGCTCAGCGAGGAGGGCATCGACCTCCTGCTGTCCGACTCGACGAACGCCGAGGTCCCCGGCTTCGTCCCGCCGGAGAAGGACATCTCCAACGTCCTGCGGAACGTCTTCGCCAACGCCCAGAAGCGCATCATCGTGGCCAGCTTCGCCAGCCACGTGCACCGCATCCAGCAGATCCTCGACGCCGCCCACGAGTACGGCCGCCGGGTCGCCTTCGTCGGCCGCTCGATGGTCCGCAACATGGGCATCGCCCGCGACCTGGGCTACCTCCGGGTCCCGGCCGGCCTCGTCGTCGACGTGAAGACCCTCGACGACCTGCCGGACGACGAGGTCGTGCTGGTCTGCACCGGCTCCCAGGGCGAGCCCATGGCCGCCCTGTCCCGCATGGCCAACCGCGACCACCAGATCCGGATCGTCCCCGGCGACACCGTGATCCTGGCGTCCTCCCTCATCCCGGGCAACGAGAACGCGGTCTACCGCGTGATCAACGGCCTGACCCGATGGGGCGCGAACGTCGTCCACAAGGGCAACGCCAAGGTCCACGTCTCGGGCCACGCCTCGGCCGGCGAGCTGCTGTACTTCTACAACATCTGCCGTCCGAAGAACCTCATGCCGGTCCACGGCGAATGGCGCCACCTGCGCGCCAACGCCGAGCTCGGTGCCATGACGGGTATCCCCAAGGACCACATCGTCATCGCCGAGGACGGCGTCGTCGTCGACCTGATCGACGGCCGCGCCCGCATCACCGGCAAGGTCCAGGCGGGTTACGTGTACGTGGACGGCCTCTCGGTCGGCGACGTCACCGAGACCCACCTCAAGGACCGCCGCATCCTCGGCGACGAGGGCATCATCTCGGTCTTCGTGGTCGTGGACTCCTCGACCGGCAAGATCGTCAGCGGTCCGAACATCCACGCCCGGGGCTCCGGCATCGAGGACTCGGCTTTCGACGCCGTCATCCCGAAGGTCGACCAGGTCCTGAACAAGTCCGCCCAGGACGGCGTCGTCGAACCCCACCAGCTCCAGCAGCTGATCCGCCGCACCGTCGGCAAGTGGGTCTCCGACACCTACCGTCGCCGGCCGATGATCCTCCCGGTCGTCGTGGAGGTCTGACCAGCGCCGCACCGGAGCGGGGCCCCTCGATTTGCATCGGGGCGCCCCGCTCCAGTACGTTTACGGCTCCGCCAGATCGGGAACCACCCGGCGCCGCCGTGCGCCTGAACGGTTCTTCGGGAGGCGGGAAATTCGACTCAGATCTTCTGATAAAGTCGAAACCGCCGAAAGGCCCCCGGAGCGAATAGCGAAAGGGACCGGAAAGCACCGAGGAAATCGGATCGAAAAGATCTGATAGAGTCGGAAACGAAGGAAGC
>NZ_JBHJQI010000236.1:0-7468 GCF_042262805.1 Streptomyces sp. NPDC056361 | reverse complement strand
GGCCCCGGACCGCTCGGTCCGGGGCCTTCCTCGTACGCGTGCCGCGAAGGGCTCAGATGCGGACCTGGACGGCGCCGGAGAGGCGGTCGTGGAGGCCGCGGCCGTCACGGTCCCAGATGAGGGCCGGGAGGGCGAGGCAGACCAGCAGGGAGCGGACCACCACGCGCCCGAGGCCCAGCCGGCCGCCGTGCGCCGAGACGACCCGCAGGCCGAAGAGGCGCTTGCCCGGCGTCGAGCCGACGGTGCCGACCGTCAGCACGCTCAGGACCAGCAGGATGCCGAGCGCCCAGTTGCCCGTCGCCTGGTTGTAGCCGTCGGTGACCAGGCCGTATGCGATCAGCAGGCACAGGGCCCAGTCGACGGCCAGGGCGCCGAGGCGCCGCCCGGGGCGGGCGATCGAACCGGGGCCCTGCTCCGGCAGCCCGAGCTGCTGACCGCGGTATCCGAAGTCGACGCCTGCGTCCTCGGCCGCCGCGCGGGGGCCGGAGAGCCAAGATCCGAGTGCTTGCCTGTTGTCCACCCGACCACGGTACTGCGCCCGTTTTTGATCACTTCGGCCCGGGTACGCCTATGGCTTCGGCGCGCGCGATGGCACCCACCCCGGTTAACTTCGACGAAACAATTGGGTCACGCTTGAGAAATCCCGTCTGCCTATGGTCGGGTCCAGCGTGTGCCACCGCACTGGCCGCACGACCGAGCTGCAACCCCGCCCCTCCCCGGGCCGGGAGTAGGAGGAGTTGGATGTCCGAGAAGCACGGGTTCCAGAACGCCGACGAGGTCCAGAAGTTCATCAAGGACAACGACGTCAAGATGGTCGACGTCCGGTTCTGCGACCTTCCGGGCGTGATGCAGCACTTCACGATCCCCGCGACGGCGTTCGACCCGTCCGAGGAGCTCGCCTTCGACGGCTCGTCCATCCGCGGCTTCCAGGCGATCCACGAGTCCGACATGGCGCTCCGCGCCGACCTGTCGACGGCCCGCGTGGACCCCTTCCGCCGCGACAAGACGCTGAACATCAACTTCTTCATCCACGACCCGATCACGGGCGAGCAGTACAGCCGTGACCCGCGCAACATCGCGAAGAAGGCCGAGGCGTACCTCGCCTCCACCGGCATCGCCGACACCGCCTACTTCGGCCCCGAGGCGGAGTTCTACGTCTTCGACTCGGTGCGCTTCGAGACCTCCGCGAACCAGGGCTTCTACCACATCGACTCCGAGGCCGGCGCCTGGAACACCGGTGCGGAGGAGAACAACCGCGGCTACAAGGTCCGCTACAAGGGCGGCTACTTCCCGGCCCCGCCGGTCGACCACTTCGCCGACCTGCGCTCCGAGATCTCCCTGGAGCTGGAGAACGTCGGCCTCCAGGTCGAGCGCCAGCACCACGAGGTCGGCACCGCCGGCCAGGCCGAGATCAACTACAAGTTCAACACGCTGCTCGCCGCGGCCGACGACCTGATGCTCTTCAAGTACATCGTGAAGAACGTCGCCTGGCGCAACAACAAGACCGCGACCTTCATGCCGAAGCCGATCTTCGGCGACAACGGCTCGGGCATGCACGTCCACCAGTCGCTGTGGGCGAACGGCGACCCGCTGTTCTACGACGAGACCGGCTACGCGGGCCTCTCGGACACCGCCCGCTACTACATCGGCGGCATCCTCAAGCACGCCCCGTCGCTGCTCGCCTTCACCAACCCGACGGTGAACTCGTACCACCGCCTGGTCCCGGGCTTCGAGGCCCCGGTCAACATGGTGTACTCGCAGCGCAACCGCTCCGCCGCCATGCGCATCCCGATCACGGGCTCGAACCCGAAGGCCAAGCGCGTCGAGTTCCGCGCGCCGGACCCGTCCTCGAACCCGTACCTCGCCTTCTCCGCCCTGCTCCTCGCGGGCCTCGACGGCATCAAGAACAAGATCGAGCCGGCGGAGCCGATCGACAAGGACCTGTACGAGCTCGCTCCCGAGGAGCACGCCAACGTCCAGCAGGTCCCGACCAACCTCGAAGCCGTCCTCAACGCCCTCGAGGACGACAACGAGTACCTCCAGGCCGGCGGCGTCTTCACCTCCGACCTCATCGAGACCTGGATCGACTACAAGCGCACCCACGAGATCGCCCCGATCCAGCTGCGCCCCCACCCCCACGAGTTCGAGCTCTACTTCGACCTCTAAACCGCGGGCTCACCCCCACCGAAGGCCGCCACCCCGGAACACCGGGGCGGCGGCCTTCGCCGTTGTCAGGGTCGGTCGGGTGTGAGGTGTCAGGTCCTGGTGAGGGTGAGGGGGGTGGTGTCGTGGTGGGTGAGGGTGGCGGGGTAGTCGCGGTCGTCGGTGGTGGAGAAGGAGTTGAGGACGGCGGGGCCGGGCTGGAAGGTGGCCGTGGGGTCGATGTTGCTCGGGAAGGACGTGGTCCACGGCACCGGGGCGCCCGGGGTGCAGGGGACGGTCAGGTTCTCGTGGGAGCCGGTGGCGGTGGTCTTGCGCTGGGTCTGGTTCGCGCTGACGTTGAGGGTGACGTAGGCCGTCTTGTTGCAGGTGACGGTGCCGCCGACGGTGATCTCGCCGGTGCGGTGGTCGACCGTGCCGGTGGGGTTCAGGCCGACGTCGACGGTGAGGACCGGGGGCGGCTCGGGCATGCGGGCGTGGAGTTCGCCGCGTATCGGGAGGGTGGAGCCGGCGCAGGTGCGCTCGAAGGAGGCGTCGATCTCGCGGATGTAGCCGTAGGGGCCGTACGCGACGTGCGAGACGGTGAAGGAGCCGGTGCCGCTCTCGCAGTACCGGTTGCCGCTGAACTGGAGCTTCGGGTCCTCGGCCCGGGCCTCGGGCCAGCTGCGGGCGCCGGTGTACGTGACGCCGGGCTGGAGCTTCCGGCCGTACGGCGCGGACATCGAGAGGAACCAGCGCTCGCCGTCCGGGGTCACGACGGTGGCACCCGCGGCGGACTCGTCGGACGGGCCCGTGACGTCGAACATGTCGGTCGACTCGGGCGAGAGGGCGTAGGACCGGCCTCCGGAGACGTACTCCCCCGGGTCGCCGGCGAACACCAGGGAACCAATCACCGCCTCGTGGGCCTGCGCCGTCCCCGTCAGCGGGCTCGCCGTCACCGCCAGGGCCAGGGCGGCCGTGAGGACGGCCGCCGGGCGGGAGAGGCGGGCGGGCTTGAGCGATCTCATCGAACGTCTCCTTGTGAGAGGTGTGGGCGTCGATCGGCTACCGCGTCGTCGAGGGGGTGGCGATGATCTCCTCGGCAGCACGTCGGTGAACCTAACAAGCCCCACTGACAAGGCCGTTCGACGACGGAAGGCCGCCTCCCCGGCTGGGGCGGCGGCCTTCGGTCGTGCGGGTGCGCGTACGCGTGCCGGTGCGGGGTCAGCGCCCGTAGCGGATGAGGGCACGGACCATGCGGCAGGTGGTGTCGGACGGCGGGTGGATGCCGATGGTCTCGGCAGTGGTGCGTATGGTCGTGTTGGTGGCCTTCGACGGCAGGTAGACGCCCGCGTCGAGGAGGGCGATGGCGAGGCGCATGGCCTTGAGGCGCCGGTTGTGCGTCACGTACCACTCGCGGGGTCGGCCCGCGGGAAGCGGCTTCCGCTGGAGGGGCTTCCAGGGTTCGATGGACGGCGTGCGGATCACGGCGAGAGCCATGGGCTACCTCCTGGCGAACGGTGGGATGGGGGCCCTCCCCGGGACCCTCACCTTCACCCCCTATTTTAGAGACCCCCACTGACAATCGCCCCTGGCCAGATGGGGTTTAGGGGGTGGTGGCCGGAGGCCTGGGGGGTACCGTGTGGGGCATGGAGATCTGGATCAACCCCGCCTGTTCCAAGTGCCGCAGCGCCCTCACCCTGCTCGACGCCGAGGGCGCCGACTACACCGTGCGCCGCTACCTCGAGGACGTGCCGTCGCCGGACGAGATCCGGCGCGTCCTCGATCGCCTCGGGCTCGAACCGTGGGACATCACGCGCACCCAGGAGGACGCCGCCAAGGACCTCGGGCTCAAGGAGTGGCCCCGGGACGCCTCGAACCGTGAGCGGTGGATCGAAGCCCTCTCCGCACACCCCAAGCTGATCCAGCGGCCCATCATCACCGCGGAGGACGGCACCGCCGTCGTCGCCCGGACCGAGGAAGCCGTGCGGGACGCGCTGACCCGATGACCCGCTGACCCGCTGACCCGGTGACCTGGAGCGACGACATCGTGCTCGGCAACGATCTGCATCTCGACCTCACCGCGGGCGGCAGCCGACGCTCCGCGCTCATCGCGGCGCTGCGCGACGCCGTACGGTGCGGGCGACTGGCTCCCGGAACGCGGCTTCCGCCCTACCGCTCACTCGCCGCCGACCTGGGCATCGCCCGCAACACCGTCGCCGACGCCTACGCCGAGCTGGTCGCCGAGGGCTGGCTCACCGCCCGCCAGGGCTCGGGGACCCGCGTGGCCGAGGGCGTCACCGAGGGCTGGTCGAGCGGCCACCAGGGGGCGGGGGCGCGGGCGGCCGGGGCCGATGGGGCCTCCGGAGCCGATGGGGGCGATGGGGCCGATGAGGCCGCCCGGGGTTCAGCGCCCCGTCGGCGTGGGGCGGGGGGCCGTGCGGGCGAAAGTTTGCCGGCTCCACGCCGCGGGACGGGGGGCCGCCCGGCCGGCAGGGGCGCCGTACCCGCCCCCGGGGCGGCGGCGGCTGCCGTGCCGGCGCCGCCGCCTGCGCCGTACGACCTGGTTCAGGGCAAGCCGGACCCGGGGGCCTTCCCGCGCGGGGCCTGGCTGGTGGCGGCCAAGCGGGCGTTGACGGCCGCGCCGCACGAGGTGTTCGGGATCGGCGACCCGCGTGGGCGGGTCGAACTGCGGATGGCGCTGTCCGCGTACCTCGCGCGGGTGCGGGGGGTACGGACCGGGCCCGAGCGGATCGTGGTGTGCTCGGGCGCGGCGCACGCGCTGCGGCTGCTCGCCCGGGTCGTCGGGGAGGCGGGGCCGTGGGCCGTGGAGGCGTACGGGCTGCCCTTCCACCGCGGGCTGCTCGCCGAGGCCGGGGTCGGCACGCTGCCGGTGCCCGTCGACGAGGAAGGGGCGCGGATCGCGGAGATCCCGGCCGGGACGGGCGCGGTGCTGCTCACCCCCGCCCACCAGTTCCCGACCGGCGGGCCCCTGCACCCCGAGCGGCGGGCCGGTGTCCTGGAGTGGGCCCGGCGGACCGGCGGGCTCGTGATCGAGGACGACTACGACGGGGAGTTCCGCTACGACCGGCGGCCGGTGGGCGCCGTCCAAGGCCTCGACCCCGAACGGACCGTCCTCGTCGGCTCCGTCAGCAAGAGCCTCTCCCCCGCCCTGCGCATCGGCTGGATGTGCCTGCCCGCGGCCCTCGTGGACGGTGTCGTCGCCGCGAAGGGCGAACGCGAGCCGTACTCCTCTGCCACCGAGCAGCTCACACTCGCCGACTTCGTCGACTCCGGCGCGTACGACCGCCACGTCCGCCGCATGCGCCAGCGGCACCGCAGCCGTCGCGACCTGCTCGTCGCGGCACTCGCCGAACGGGTGCCGGAGGTGCGCGTCACGGGCATCGCCGCCGGTCTGCACGCCGTCCTGGAGCTGCCCCCCGGCACCGAGCCCACCGCCCTGGCCGCCGCCGCCCGCCACGGCGTCGCCGTCGAGGGCCTCGCCGCCTACCGCCACCCCGACGCCCACGGCCCGGCCCGCCCCGACGGCCTGGTCGTCGGCTACGCCACCCCGCCGGAACGGCTGTACGGCGCCGCCGTGGACGCCCTGTGCACGGCTCTGACAGAGGCCGTCGCCGTCGGATCGCACTCCTGATGCCCGCGCCCCGCACACGGCAACGGCAGAGACCGTGGGGTCTCACTCCTGCGGCCGCAGGTGCTTCCGCATGATCGTCTCGGTGGCGGTCACGGCGTCGGCCGTGTAGCCGAGCCGCCCGTACAGGGCGAGGGCCGGGGCGTTGGACGTGAGCACGGCCAGGCGGAGTGCGGGGGCGCCGGTGGCGTGGGCCCAGGTCTCGACGGCGGTGATCAGGCGTGCCGCGAGGCCGTGCCCGCGGGCGGCGGGGGCGACCCAGACCGAGCGGAGCTCGGGGACTCCGTCGGGTGCCCGGAGCCCGGCGGCGAGGCCGACGGGCCGGGCGCCGAGGACCGCGAAGACGCCGTACGCGGCCGGGTCGTCGAAGCGGGCCCGCCACCGCTCCTGCCCGTCGCGCTCCCAGTCGGCGAGCCGCGCCTTGAACGCCTCGGGCGAGGTGGCGAGGGAGGCGAGGCGGGCCTCCCGCCAGAGCGGCCAGTCGGCGGGGGTGACGGTCCGGACGATCGGAGGCCCGTCGCCGCCCTCAGGCGTGGCCCGCCGCACAGCGTTCCGCCTCCGTCAGGATCTCGGTCAGTCGGAGGCCGAAGCGGGCGTCGCAGGGATGGGGTCGGCCGGTGCGGGCGGAGGTGACGAGGGCGTCGACGGCGGCGCCGAAGGCGGTGACGGCGCCGTCCCAGCGGGGCAGTTCGGCGCGGCCGGCGGTGCCGTGCAGGGTGAGGGCCGCCTCTGCCGCGGCGGGCGGGGCGCTGAGGGTGAGGGTGGCCGTGCTGCTCGCGCCGGACGCGTGGCGCAGGACGAGGTGGTGGGTGTCGCCCGGGCCCGGAACGGCGGTGATCGCGGTGACGTCGCCGAGGACCGGCAGGTAGACGGAGAGGACGTGCGGGCCGACGTCCCAGAGGCCGCCCTTCTCCCGCCGCCAGGGGGAGGCCGCGTAGTCGCTCGCCGAGCCGGGGCCGTAGAGCGAGCCCAGCCAGTGCGCCTCGCCGAGGAACCAGCCGCCCGCCGCCGCCTGCTCGTCGATCCAGCGGGCCGTCGGCTCCGCGAACCGCAGGGTGCAGAAGACCACGGAGGCGACTCCGGCCGCGTCGACGGCGTCGGCCACCGTGCGGGCCCCGGCCACGGTGGTGGCGACCGGCTTGTCCAGGAGCACGTGGCAGCCGGCCTCCGCGGCCCGTACCGCCAGGGGTGCCTGGATGTCCGGCGGGAGCGCGAGGGCGACGGCGTCGCTCGCCTCGAAGAGCGCGTCCACGTCGTCGAACGCGCGGGTGCCCGACGCGGCGGCGAGCGCGGCCGCGGCCTCGGGGCGTCTCCCCCACACACCGCTGAACTCGGCGTCCGCGTGCCCCGCGAGCGCGGGCGCGTGCGTCCGGGCGGCCCAGGGGCCGGTTCCGAGGAGTCCGATACGGGGCTTCGCGCCCACCTTCTTCGCCATGGGACCAGTCTGCCGGGTGCCGCCGACAGCCGGGCCGGGAACGTCCGACGGCGGGCAGTACCGGCGCGTCAGTCAGACGGGGCGGGCTCGTCCGGCGGCGGGCAGTACCGGCGCGTCGAACAGCCGGGCCAGGGGCGTCGGCCGGCCGGGGCGGGCTCGTCCGGCGGCGGGACCGGCGCGTCCGACAGTCCCGGCCGCCGCTCCCCCTCCTCCCGCCGGCGGCCTCCGGCGGGAGGAGGGGG
>NZ_JBHJQI010000235.1:0-7472 GCF_042262805.1 Streptomyces sp. NPDC056361 | reverse complement strand
GGTCCGAACGGACCGGCCCCCGCGGTGCGTTGTCCGCGCCGCGCCGTCGTGCCGGGCTATCGTCGCCAGGGTGAACGAAGCACCCGAGCCCGAGGAGCCCGTCTCCTGCGCCCGCTGCGGCCGGACCGCCGACGCCGTCCCCATGACCTGGACCTGCTCCGTCGAGAACGGCCGCCGCCAGTACTTCTGCGACGAGTGCGCCCGCGCCAACATCCGCGCCATCGAAGGCCGCCTGGACCCCTCCTGGTGGTAACCCCCACCCTCGCCGCTCCCGCCACCCTTCGCTGCGGGCATTCGTTCCGCTGGGGCGGTGCCACCCCGCTCCCGCGCCCACCCCGTTGTGGGCAATCGTTCCGCTGGGGCGGAACGGGTGGGCACAACGGACGGCGCCCCTTGCCGGGCCTAGGCTTCCGCGCCTGAACCCGCACCGGGTGCGCGTCGCCGTATGGGTGCGGGTCAAGGCACAGGGGGCGGAGGCGCTGCCGAGGGCGCCGTCCCGTGTGCCCACCCGTCCCGCCCTGGGGGTCCCCCCGGACGAAGTCTGGGGGAGGGACGATTGCCCACACGGGCAGTGGGCGACGGGACGACGGTCGGCGCGCGGGCCCACACGGCGGAGGGCGGCGGTGGGCGCAGCCCGCACGGTGGGTGGCGGGGTCCAGGCGCGGGCACGCACAGGGTGGCACCGGGGCCAGGGCGCGGGCCCGCGCGGGTGGCGGGGCCCGCCGGGGGGCTAGGCGGGGGACGGGGGTTCGAAGCCGGGGAGCCAGGTGGTTAGTTCGTCGCGGAGGCGCACCGTCGCGTTGAGCTGGCACAGCACACCGATCGTGCTGAGCGTCACGCGGTGTATCAGCAGATACGACGGCGGGAGGTTGAGCTGCTTGCCGAGCTGGTGCGCGGGGGAGCGTGGGTCGGCGATGCGGGCGGCCTGGGCGCGCATCCAGCCGCGGCTGAACTCGAAGGCGTCGACCTCGGCGGGCTCGATGATCGGCAGCAGGTACTCCAGGACCGCGTCGGGGTCGAGGGCGACCGACTCCTTGACGAAGCCCTCGCCGCGCAGCAGGTCGTAGACCGTCTCGGCGTCGCCGGCGAGGGTCATGCGGAGACAGGTGCCGATCGTCTCGGGCAGTCCGCCCGGAAGGCGGTCGACGGTGCCGAAGTCGAGGACGCCGAGGCGCCAGGCCTCGGGCCCGTCGTCCTCGCCGGGGCCGGGAAGCAGCCGGAAGTTGCCGGGGTGGGGGTCGGCGTGGAGGAGACCGGTGCGGGCGGGACCGGAGAAGAGGAAGCGGGCGAGGAGCTGGCCGGCCCGGTTCCGCTGGTCCTGCGTGCCGTCCGCGATCACCTCCGCCAGCGGGATCCCGTCCATCCACTCGGTGACGAGGACCTGCTCCGCCCGGTGGACCACGGCGGGCACGACCACGTCGGGATCGTCGGCGAACTCCTCCGCGTGCTTCTGCTGGGCCTCCGCCTCCAGGGCGTAGTCCAGCTCTTCGGACACCCGGTCCCGCATCTCGGTGATCAGCGGCTTGATGTCCATCCCGGGGATCAGCGGGCCGAGGAGCCGGGCGAAGCGGCTCAGCTGCGCGAGGTCCGAGAGCAGGGCCTCGCCGGCGCCCGGGTACTGCACCTTGACCGCGACCTCGCGCCCGTCGTGCCAGACGGCCCGGTGCACCTGGCCGATCGAGGCGGCCGCCGCCGGCTTGTCCTCGAACTCCACGAACAGCTCCCGCCACTGCGCGCCGAGCCGCTCCTCCAGGACGGCGTGCACGGTGCGGGTCGGCATCGGCGGCGCCGCGTCCTGAAGCTTGGTCAGCGCTGTTCGGTAGGGCCCGGCGACCTCCTCCGGGAGGGCGGACTCGAAGACGGACAGCGCCTGCCCGAACTTCATGGCCCCGCCTTTGAGCTCGCCCAAGACCTTGAACAGCTGCTCGGCCGTGCGCTGCTGGAGTTCGCGGGCGACGAGCTCCGCCGATCTCCCGCCGATCCGCTTGCCCAGCCCCCAGGTGGCCCGGCCCGCGAAGCCCAGTGGCAACGCGGCCAACTTGGCGGTCCGGGTGACCGCCTTCCGGGGAAGATCAGACATACGCCCCTCCAAAACCCAGACTGCCGTGCCGCGCAGGGCCGTTACCCCGCCATTGTGTCGTGCGTGCCTCCGGCTGCCGAGGCGCGCTCCCCCTCTTCGCCGCGCGCCGCCCCGCACGGGCAGGCCGGATGGGGCGTCAGTCGCTCCGCCCGCCACTCCAGCAGCGGCAGGGAGGTCTCCCAGCGGGTGCCCGTACTCGCCGGGAGGTCGCCGTCCAGGAAGGCCAGCGCGTGCGCGGCGGCGAGACCCGCCACCGCCGTCGCCAGGCCCACGTCGCAGGCGGGCAGCGGATGCGGGGCGCCGGAGCGCCACTGGGCGAGCAGCCGGGGCCAGACCGGCTCCCGGTCGGTCCGCCCCTCCTGGAGGCACCGCGCGCACGCCGTGCCGCCGGGCAGCACGAGCGGCCCGACCGTCCCGGTCGCCTCCAGGACCCCCGCGTAGAGGTGAGGGGTGCCGGTGGAGATCCACTGCCCGGCCGGCACCGGATCGGGGACGTACGCCCCGAGGCCGTCCCGCGGGGTCACCACCACGAGTGAAAGCCCGCGGGCGCCGCCCCTCTCACCCCACCCCTCGGCACCGCCCGCCCTGTCCCGCCCGTCGCGGCCACCCGGCGGCGTCCCTCCGCCCCGCCCCCTCCGGCCGCTGGAGGCGGCGCGGGCCCAGTGGCCGACCAGGCGGTGGGCCGCCGTGGTCCGGCGCTCGCCGACGGTCTCGGGGGACAGGCCGGACGGGGAGGTCTCCCAGGGTTCGACGCGGCCGGAGTCCAGCACGTCGACCGCGCCGACGCCGGCCGCCGCGAGCAGGGCGGCGACCGTCGTCCCCACCCGGCCCGCGCCCCTGACCTGGACGCGCAGGGAGCGCCGGGCCGTCAGCGTCCGTGTCGCGCGGTCCGGTTCGGGGTGGACCACGGAAAGGGAGGCGAGGTCGGCGCGGAGCGGATCGAGGGCCCGGTCCACCGCGCCGGCGGGCGGTCCGACGCGGCCGGGCCGTCCGGTCGCGGCGTCCGTGAGGAGCCCGGCCGACTCCAGTCGGCCGAGGAGCGCTTCCAGGTGGCCGTCCGGCAGGCCGAGTGCCCGCGCCTCGGCCCGGAGCAGCTCGGTCCCGCGGGTGCCGTCGAGCAGCCCGAGCACCGCTCCCGTGTCCTGGTCGACCGGGCCGAGGACCACCGCGTGGGCGGGGGTGACCCCGAACTGCACGCACTGGAGCCCTCGCCAGGCCCGCCGCAGCGCCGGCTTCACCATCGGATGCATTTCCCCGCCCCGCCCCGTGATCGCATTCATGATCGACAACGGCTCTTTCGCCGTCCGTGGTGAGAATGCCCCGCCGCCGTGACGGTCGCCGAAAGTTGTCCACAGGCCGGGGGAATAGTCATTCAAATGGTGTGCGGTGGGGTGGGAACGTTCCCGAAACCACTCCCGGGGCGGGACTTCCCGCGCCGCCAGCGGGTAACGTCGGGGCCGTGCCCGCCGACCCACAGCGCAGCGTGACCAGCAAGCCGCCCCGCGGCGCCGGGACGAGTGCGGTCGAGGTCCGCAGAAGCCCGCGGCGCAGCAGGACCGTGTCGGCGTACCGCGAGGGCGACCGGACCATCGTCCTCATCCCGGCCCGGATGTCGGAGGCGGAGGAGCGGCGCTGGGTCGGCGTGATGCTGGACAAACTCGCCGCCCAGGAGAACCGGAGCGTCCTCGGGGACCGCGAGCTGACCGAGCGGGCGACCCGCCTGTCGGAGCAGTACTTCGACGGCCGGGCCCGCCCCGGGTCGGTCCGCTGGGTGACCAACCAGAACACCCGCTGGGGCTCCTGCACCCCCTCCGAGGGCAGCATCCGGCTCTCCCACCGGCTCCAGGGCATGCCCGAGTACGTCGTCGACTACGTCCTCCTCCACGAGCTGGCCCACCTGCTCGTCCCCGGCCACGGCCCGGACTTCTGGCGGCTCCTGGAGGCGTACCCCCGCACCGAGCGGGCGCGCGGCTACCTGGAGGGCGTGGTCGCCGCCGACCGGCTGCCCCACCTCCCGGCCGCCCGCGAGGAGTGACGCCGCACGCGAGGCGCGGCGCCGCACGCGAGGAGTGACGGCGGCGGCACGCACGTGTGCGCGTGTTTCCCGATTCCGTACCGAAAACGACCCGACCTGTCTCAATGTCGCACTCAGCCGTTAGCCTGGCGCGAGCATTCGCCATTCGGGATGGGGGACGGTCGTTACGCATGGCCAGGGAATTCCAACGCGGCCACAAGGCCAAGATCAGTGATCTGACCGCGGGTACAGATCTGTACGTCGGTGTGCAGATCGCGGCGCCCGGATTGACCTTCGACATCAGCTGCTTCGGCCTCGACGCCGACGAGCGGCTCTCGGACGACCGCTACTTCGTCTTCTTCAACCAGCCGAAGACGCCCGAGGAGTCCGTCCAGCTGCTCGGGGCGCAGTCCGGTGACACCGAGTCCTTCCGCGTCACCCTCGACCGCATCCCCGCGAACATCCACAAGCTGTCGTTCACCGCGACGATCGACGGCGCGGGCCAGATGTCCCAGATCGGCCCCGGCCATCTGCGGATCGTGGCGGGCGGCGAGGAGGTCGCCCGGTACGCGTTCACCGGCGCGGAGTTCTCCACCGAGCGCGCGGTGATGCTCGGCGACTTCTACCTCAAGGACGTGTGGCGGTTCGCCGCCGTCGGTCAGGGCTTCGACGGAGGCCTGGACGCGCTCCTGCGGAACTTCGGCGGCGAGGTCGCCGAGGACGAGCCCGCCGCGCCGCAGCAGCAGGCCGCGGCCCCCGGCTTCGCCCCGCCGCAGCAGGCCGCCGCGCCCCCGGCCTTCGGCGCCCCCGCGCAGGCCCCGGCTCCCGCGCCCGCGTTCGGCGCGCCGCCGGCCCCGCAGGCGCCCGTGCCGCCCGCCCCCGCGCAGCCCGTCCACACGGCGCCGACGATGGTGGCGCCGATGGCGCCCGCCCCCGTCCCGCCGCCCGCACCGGCCCCCGCCCCGTACGGGCAGCCGCCGCAGCAGCCGCAGTACGGCCAGGTTCCGGGGCAGTACCCGGGCCAGGTTCCGGGCCAGGCGCCCGGTCAGTACCCCGGTCAGGGCCAGCCGCCGCAGACGCCGCCCTACGGGCAGCCCGCGCCCGCCCCGTACGGGCAGCAGCCCCCGGCCTACGGGCAGCAGCCCCCGGGCTACGGCCAGCAGCCCGCCGCGTACGGGCAGCCCGGCGGCGTCCCGCAGGGCGTCCCGGCGACCGGCGCCGGACTCGCCGCCGCGCTCGCGCCGTACAAGGAGACCGCCACCGGCGCCCGCTGGACCCCGCAGAACCAGCAGCTCATGCGGGTCGACCTGGCCATGGGCGGCGTGCCCGTCCTCGCCCGGCAGGGCTCCATGGTCATGTACCAGGGCAAGGTCGACTTCGGCTACAAGGGCGCGGGCTTCGCCGGCCGGGTCGTCGGCAACGCCACCGGCCAGGAGATGCAGCTGATGCGCTGCACCGGCCGCGGCCAGGTCTTCCTCGCCGAGAACGGCGCCCACCTGCACCCGATCGAGCTCCAGGGCGACGGCATCTGCGTCTCCGCCGAGAACGTGCTCGCGTTCGACGAGACCCTCCAGTACGAGGTCCGCCGCATCGAGGGCCACGGCATCCCCGGCGGCGCCCTGTTCACCATGCAGTTCCAGGGCACCGGCACGGTCGTCGTGAAGACCCACGGCGTCCCCGTCGTGCTGCCGGTGACGCCGACGACCTTCGCCGACTGCCAGGCCGTCGTCGCCTGGTCGTCCGCGTCCCAGGTCATCCTCTCCAGCCAGGTGCGGCTCCGCCGCAACGCCTACCCCGGCCACAGCGGGGAGACCGTGAACCTGCAGTTCCGGGGCGCCCCCGGCAACTTCATCGTCGTCCAGCCCTACGAGGTCTGAGGGAGCCCGAAGTCATGAACCAGCAACTCGCGGGCTACGCCCCGACCCCCGTCGCGGCCCGGATGGAGAACCACGGCCGCACCATGCTGAAGGTCGCCATGGCCACCGGCCAGGACCTGTACGCCCGGACCGGCTCGATGGTCGCCTACGAGGGCTTCATCAGCTACGAGCCCAACCCGCCCGCCGTCCGCCAGGTCGCCCAGCAGTGGGCCACCGGCGAGGGCGCGCCGATCATGAAGTGCACCGGCGACGGACTGCTCTACCTCGCCGACTACGGCGCCGACGTCGTCGTGATCAACCTCCAGAACGACTCGCTCTCGGTCAACGGCACCAACCTGCTCGCCTTCGACGCCCACCTCCAGTGGGGCGTCGAGCGGGTCAAGGGCCTCGCCAAGTTCGCCGGCCAGGGCCTGTTCAACGTGGAGATCGCCGGCACCGGCTGGGTCGCGCTCACCTCGCGCGGCACGCCGCTCGTCGTCGACTGCGGCCGCGGCGAGGACGAGACCTACGTCGACCCCGACGCGCTCGTCGCCTGGTCGCCGTCGCTCAAGGTCAAGGGCAAGCGCAGCTTCAAGGCGTCCTCCCTCATCGGGCGGGGCAGCGGCGAGGCATACCAGATGGCCTTCTCGGGCCAGGGCATCGTCGTCGTACAGCCGAGCGAGGACAGCACCGACCGCCTGCGGGTCCGGGGCTGAGGGGGAGCGAGAACACACCATGCAGAGCCCGCTTTTCAACCACGCCGAGCAGCAGAGCCAGGAGCGGTACGTCATCCAGAACCCGCAGCTGCTGCGGGTCAGCCTCACCGGGCAGGACGACGTCCTCGCCCGCAAGGGCGCCATGGTCGCGTACCAGGGACTCGTCGACTTCGACGGCGAGTACAAGACCCCGAGCCAGCGGCGGGCCCAGGCCCGCACCGGTGAGGGCCTCGACCTGATGCGCTGCTCCGGCCAGGGCACGGTCTACTTCGCCAACCTCGCCCAGTACGTCCACGTCGTGGAGGTCGAGCAGGAGGGCCTCACCGTCGACAGCTCCTACGTCCTGGCGCTCGACTCGACCCTCCACACCGAGGTCATCGCCGTCGACAGCCAGTACGGGATCTCCGGCTCCGGCAAGTACCAGCTCAACATCTCCGGCCGCGGCAAGGTCGCCCTGATGACCTCGGGGCAGCCGCTGATGATGCAGGTCACGCCCGACAAGTACGTCAGCGTCGACGCCGACGCGATCGTCGCCTGGTCCACCGGGCTGCGCGTCCAGATGCAGGCGCAGACCACCAACTCCAGCATCCGCCGCCGGCGCGGCGACACCGGAGAGGGCTGGGAGCTCAGCTTCCTCGGCCAGGGCTTCGCGCTGGTCCAGCCCAGCGAGGTCATGCCCCCGCAGAACGCGGCCATCGGCCAGGGCATCGCCGCCCAGTTCGGCGCCGGACAGCACGGCTCCCACGCCCAGAACCAGAACAACGCCTGGAACTGAGCACACGGGCACGGGGAAGGGGGCGGTCGCC
>NZ_JBHJQI010000234.1:0-7686 GCF_042262805.1 Streptomyces sp. NPDC056361 | reverse complement strand
GGGACCGGTGCCCCGGTCCTGCCCGGCGTCGGCACCGGCGCCGGTGGCGCGCGGGGAGGGGGAGAGCGTGGTCATGGCGGCGTGATCAGCCCTTGATCTCGTTCCAGGCCTGGACCCACTTCGCGTACGGGACGCAGCGCGCGTCCGTGCGCCCGTCGAGGCACTGCTCGATCGGCGTGGTCCAGAAGTGCACCCGCTTCCAGTAGCCCTCGTCGGTGGCGTGGAAGGTGGCGCAGTGGTTCTTGTCGGCGGTCTCGGCGCACGACTTCGCGTTGGCCGGCGCCTCGCCGAAGTACTCGGCGACCTGGGCGTTGGTCTTCGGCGAGACGATCCAGTCGAGCCACTTGTAGGCGCAGGTGGGGTGCTTGGCCTTGGCCGAGACCATCCAGGTGTCGGACCAGCCGGTCGAGCCCTCCTTCGGCAGGACCGCCTCGATCTTCGCGCCCTCGGCCTCGGCGAGGTTGGCGATGACCTGCCAGCTGGTGCCGACGACCGAGTCGCCGCTCTTGAAGGCGGAGATCTCCTTGAGGTAGTCGCTCCAGTACTCGCCGATGTGCGCGTTCTGCTCCTTGAGCAGGGCGACCGAGGCGTCGAACTGCTTCTGGTCCAGCGCGTACGGGTTCTGGATGCCCAGCTCCGGCTCGGTCGCCTTGAGGTACAGGGCGGCGTCCGCGAGGTAGATGGGGGAGTCGTAGGCGGTGACCTTCCCGCTGTGCGCGGAGGCCTTGTCGAAGACGGCGGACCAGGAGTCGGGGGCGGGCTTCACCTTCTCGGTGTCGTACATGAGGAGGTTGGCGCCGCGGCCGTGCGGGATGCCGTAGGCGACGCCCTTGACGGAGTTCCAGTCCTTGTTCCTGAGCCCGGCGAAGACGTCGGCGTAGTTCGGGACCAGCGCGGTGTTCACGGGAGCGGCGTCGCCGGAGGCGATGAGCCGCAGCGATGCGTCGCCGGACGCGGAGACGGCGTCGTACGCGCCGGTCTTCATCAGCGCGACCATCTCGTCGGAGGTCGCGGCGGTCTTGGTGTTCACCTGGCAGCCGGTCTGCTTCTCGAAGGCGGTGACCCAGTCGACCTTCGGGTCGTTGGAGCCGTCCTCGACGTACCCCGCCCAGGCGATGAGGTTGACCTCGCCCTCGGCCTTGCCGAGCGCGGTGGGCGCCTTCAGGTCGGGCGGGTTGAGGCCGCCGGACTTGCCGGAGCCGGCCGGGTCCGCCGATCCGCAGGCGGTGACGAGGAGCAGTCCCGAGACGGCGGCTGCGGTCAGGAGGGAGCGGTGCGGGCGCACGTGGTTCTCCGTTGCGTGAGGGGACGGGGGCCTGAGGGAACGGGGGCCTGTGAGGGGACATGGGCCTGCGGCGGCACGGACCGGAGGCGGCACGGGCCTGCGGGGACGCGGGCCTGCGGGGACGTGGGTCTGAGGGGACGGGGCCGCTTGCGCGGGTGTGCCGGAGGGGCGGGGGCGGGGCGTTACGGCGTCTCGGGGACGGACACGGCGTGTTGCGGGTGCCAGTGGAGGCCGACACGGGCCCCGCGGAAGCCCGCGAGGTCCGCGGAGGACGTCTCCAGGTTCTGCTGGACGGCGGTGAGCCGGCCGCCCGCGTCGAGGTCGACCAGGAAGCGGGTCGAGTCGCCGAGGTAGACGACCTCCGCGACCGTGCCGGCGGCGGTGGCGACACCGGAGTCGGCGGGGGCCGCGGGGTCGGTGACGATCCGGATCTTCTCCGGCCGGATGCTGTACGTGCCCGGTGCCCCGACCAGCCGCCGGGCGGTGTCGCCGCTCAGCAGGTTGGAGGTGCCGACGAATCCGGCGACGAACGGGCTTCCGGGGCGTTCGTAGATCTCGGCGGGCGTGCCGACCTGCTCGATCCGGCCCTGGTGGAAGACCGCGATCCGGTCGCTCATCGTCAGGGCCTCCTCCTGGTCGTGGGTGACGAACACGAAGGTGATGCCGACCTCGCGCTGGATCTCCTTGAGCTCGACCTGCATCCGCTCGCGGAGCTTGAGGTCGAGCGCGCCCAGCGGTTCGTCGAGGAGCAGCACCCGGGGGCGCCCGACGAGCGCGCGGGCCAGGGCGACCCGCTGGCGCTGGCCGCCGGACAGCTCGGCGGGCCGGCGGCGGCCGAGGCCCTCCAGGCCGACGCGGGCGAGGAAGGCGCGGGCCCGCACCAGGCGCTCGGCGCGGGGCACTCCGCGCACCTTGAGGCCGTAGGCGACGTTCTGCTCGACCGTCATGTGCGGGAAGAGCGCGTAGTCCTGGAAGACGGTGTGCACGTCGCGCTCGAAGGGCGCGAGCCGGGTGACGTCCCGGCCGGCCAGCTCGACGGTGCCCCCGCTGGGCGTCTCGAAGCCGGCGATCATCCGCAGCACGGTCGTCTTCCCGGATCCGGAGGGGCCGAGCATCGAGAAGAACTCGCCGTCGGCGATCTCCAGGTCCACGCCGGCCACGGCCTCGGTCCGGCCGTAGGTCTTGCGCAGTCCCGTCAGCCGGATCGCCATTCCCTCCATGGGCGGGAACCTTTCTGGTGCGGTGGAGCGTTGCTCGGGCGTGGGCGTAAACATATGAAGTCATAGTTCAAATCTCAAGACCCCTTTAAGGTAAAGGCTGAGTCAACGCTCAAGCTCGACGCGCGAGGTGGTTAACCGTGAGACCGAACGGCAGGCCGGACGGCGGGGACCGCGCGCCCGGAGCGGGCACCGCCCGCAGGGCCGCCTTCACCCCCGTCGACACCCGCGCGCGCGTGGACACCGTCGTCCGCCGCATCGCCGACGCCATCGAACTGGGCCTCCTCGCCGACGGCGAGCAACTGCCCGGCGAGACCGAGCTCGCCGGACAGCTCGGCGTCTCCACCGTCACCCTGCGCGAAGCCCTCATGGCCCTGCGGCAGCAGGGACTCGTCACCACCCGCCGCGGCCGCGGCGGCGGCAGCTTCGTCACCCTGCCCGACAGCCCTCCCGAAGAGCGGCTGCGCGCCCGGCTCGCCGACTGGTCCACCGAGGAGCTGCGCGACCTCGGCGACCACTGGGCGGCCGTCTCCGGCGCCGCCGCCCTGCTCGCGGCCCGCCGCACCCAGCCCGGCGACCTGCGCCCCCTCACCCGTACGGTCGAGGAGCTGACCGCCGCCACCGACCCGGCGACCCGCGGCAGGCTCTACGGCCGCTTCCACGTCGAACTCGCCGCCGCCGCGCAGTCCGCGCGCCTCACCCGCGAGGAGATCGCCCTCCAGACGGACCTGGGCGCCCTGCTCTGCCTCGTCCTCGACGACCCCGCACATCTGGCCGTTCTGTCGGATCGTCACCGCGCCGTGATCTCCGCCGTGCAGGATGAGGCCGACGAGCGGGCCAGAACGCTCGCCGAGACATGCGTACGGGAGTCGGTGGAGCGGCTGATCGCGCTGCGCCTGGCCGCCCCCGGCCGCGCAGCCGAGCCTCGGTCCGAGGAGGACACCCATGGCCAGGAGCACCGGGCTCGCGGGCCCCGCACGGGCCACCGCTGACACCATGCGGGCCGGTGCGGCGACATCGGACGGCGGACCCGCCGCCGAGGTCGTCCGCCGCGTCCGGGACACCCTCGAACAGGTCTTCGCGGCCGTCGCCGAGACCGGCGCCGAGACGAGCGCGCTGCTCGCGGACGTGACGGGGGCCGGCCGTGCGCCCGCCGCCGCCGACCTTGCGGCCCTGCGCCCCGGCCTGCGGGCCCGTCTCGACGCCCTCCCGCTGGTCTCCGGCGTGGGCTTCGTCGCCGCGCCCGGCCTCCTCGACGACGTCCCGGGCTGCCTCGAATGGTGGCAGCGCGGACCCGGCGGAACCGTACGCCCGCTCCTCCTCGACCTCGACCCGGAGCACTCCGCCTACTCCGACTACACCCACTGGGACTGGTACACCCTGCCCCGCGAGACCGGCCGGCGGGCCGTCGCCGGACCGTACGTCGACTACCTGTGCTCCGACGAGTACGGGCTGACGCTCTCCGCCCCCGTCCTCCACGCCGGCCGGTTCGTCGGCGTCGCCGCAGCCGACGTCTACCTGCGCCACTTCGAGGCGGCCGTGCTGCCCGTGCTCCAGCGCCTGCCCGTCCCGGCCCGCCTGGTCAACGCACGCGGCCGGGTCGCCGCGTCCACCGACCCGGCCCACCTCGCCGGGTCCCTCACCAGGGGTCCGGACTTCGCCGCCGTCCTCGCCGGCCCGCCGGCCGCCGCACACCACGCCGAAGGCCTGCGCCTGCTGCCCTGCGGCGGCGTGCCCCTGGTCCTGGTCACCGCCGCGCCCTGACACGCGCGCGTGCACCGGCCCTTCGGCCTTTCGGACGCCAGCCGCTTTCGGGCGTCAGTCGTTCACTGCTGTCAGTCGTTCGCTGCGGTCAGTGGCTCACGGCGGCAGTGGCTCACTGTGGTCAGTGGCTCACCTCGGTCAGTCGTTCACGGCGGTCAGGAGGACCACTGCGTCCTCCAGTGCGGTCAGGCCGTGGCGCTCCTTCGGGATCATCCGCAGCGAGCCCTCCGACATGGCCTCCGTCCATCCGGCGGCCGTCAGGTTCACCCGGCCCCGCAGCACCTGGAGGCTGGCCGCCGGGGGCGCGTTGTGCTCGTCGAGGGACGTGCCCGAGGTCAGGGCGATGACGGTCTGGCGGAGCACCCCGTCGTGCATCACGAGATGGGCGCTGCGTCCGTGCGGGGCCGTACGGGCCGCCGCGAGGTGCTCGTCGGCGAGCGCGGTGAGGTCAAGCATCATGTCTCTCCCTGCGGGGTTCTCTCCGGCGCGGCGTGCGGGTGGATACCCCCAGCCTCCCGTGTGCCGTCCGGGACGCAACTCGGGGCCGCCGGTCGCGCCGATCCGGCCACCACCACGAGCCCGGCGGCGACGCAGGCCCCCGCCGCGAGCAGCGCGGCCGACCAGCCGTGGACCGCGTACAGCCAGGAACCGGCCAGGGAGCCGAGCGCGCCGCCGCCGAAGGTGGCCAGCATGAAGACCGTGTTGACCCGCGCCGCCACCTCCTGCCCGATCGCGAAGATCCGCGCCTGGGCGGCCACCTGGGACGAGCTGACCCCGACCACCAGCAGATTCGCCCCGGCAGCCAGGGCCACGGGGGAGGACGGCGCGAGCACCGCGAGCCCGAGCCCGAGTCCCGCGCACACGAGGCCGCCCGCGTTCACCGCACCCGTCCCGTACCGGTCGGCCAGCGGACCCGCCGTCGCCGAGAGCAGCGCCGCGGGGAGCGTCAGCAGCCCGAACAGGCCGGCCACCCCCGGCCCGTACCCGAGGGGCGGGGCCGCCAGGTGGAAGGCGAGCACCGTCCAGAAGACGCTGAACGAGGCGAAGGCGCACGCCCCGAGCAGCGCCGAGACCCGCAGCTCCCGATGGGCGGCCAGGAGCCGGGGCAGGCCGGCCAGGAGCCCGGCGTACGACGTGCGCCCCCGCGACCCCAGCCGGTCGGGCAGTCGCCGCGGCAGCACGAACAGCAGGACCGCCGTCGCCGCGGCGGCGACGACGTACGCCGCCCGCCAGCTGCCGGTCGCGTCGGTCACGGCGCCCGAGACCGTTCGGGAGAGGGCCGAGCCGAGCGTCAGGCCGAGGCCCACCAGGCCCACGACCCGGCCCCGCCGCCCGGGGCCCGCCAGTACGGCCGCCACCGGGGTGAGGATCTGCGGCAGGACCGTCGTGGTGGAGAGCGCGAGCGTCGCGACGGCCAGGGTGACCACGTCGGGGGCCGCCGCGGCGACGAGCAGGGCCGCGCTGGTCAGGGCGAGCAGTACGGAGGTGAGGCGCCGCAGCCGCGCGGTGTCGGCCAGCGGGACGAGCAGCAGGATCCCGAGCGCGTACCCGACCTGGGCGGCCGGTGCGATGAGCCCCGCCGTCCGCTCCGAGACCTCGAGACCGCGCGCCACGGCCGCGAGCAGCGGCTGAGGGAAGTAGAGGTTGGCGACGGTGACGGCGCCCGCCAGTGCGAAGAGCGGCACGTTCACGGGCCGGACGGGTGCGGGTGCGGCGAGGGGGCTGGGTTCCACGGACTCTCTTCCGTACGGGGGAGGCGGACCCTTCCAGGCTCCCCGCCCGCACCCGGGCCGAACAAGATGCGATCATCGAAGCGGCGTTGAGCCACACTCAACGATCGGTGGAGGGGCGATGCTCGAACGGTACGAACTGGAGGCGTTCCTGACGCTCGCCGAAGAGCTCCACTTCGGCCGCACCGCCGAACGCCTCGGCGTCACCACCGGCCGCGTCAGCCAGACCGTCAAGAAGCTGGAGCGACGCGTCGGCACGCCCCTCTTCACCCGCACCAGCCGCAGCGTCCGCCTCACCCCGGTCGGCCGGACCCTGCACGAGGACCTCCTGCCCGCCTACCGGCAGCTGCGCTCCGCCCTCGAACGCGCCACCGCCGCGGGGCGCGGCCTCCACGGCAGGCTGCGCGCCGGCTTCGGGACCCCGTGGGGCGGCGAGCTGCTCACGGCCGCCGCCGACACCCTCCTCGCGCTCCACCCCGCCTGCGAGATCACCGTGCGGGAGGTCCAGCTGGACGAGGGCGTCCGCCCCCTCAAGGACGGCACGCTGGACGTCCAGTGCGTGGCCTTCCCCGTCCGCGAGCCGGACCTCACCACCGGCCCCGTCGTCACCACCGACGACCGCGTGCTGCTCCTGCCCGCCGCCCACCCGCTGGCCCGCCGCGCCTCCCTGACCCTTGAGGACCTCGCCGGCCTGGACCTGATCGCCCCCGAGGGCACCGCCCCGGACTACTGGACCGACCACCACTACCCCCGCAGCACCCCGTCCGGCGCACCCGTCGGCCGGGGCCCGGCGGCCGCCACCTGGCAGGAGGTCCTCTCCCACGTGTCGGCGGGCCGGGGAGCCACCCCCGGCGCCGCACGCGGCGCCGCCTACCATCCGCGCCCCGGCATCGCCTACGTCCCGCTGCGCGACGCCCCGCCCCTCGCGTACGGCCTGGCCTGGCCGACCGCCACCGCTGACTCCGACCTGCTCAGGGCCTTCGTGGCGGCGGTCGGCACGGCCGACCCGGCCTGAAACCGGTGGTGCGGGGGTGTCCGCGGCGACTAGGGTTGACGGCGACATCGCGTGTCGGTCACCGACTGGGTGAGGCATGGAGGTGTCGGGAGATGCCCTCGGAGGCATTCCTTGTCAGTCGATCTGAACCACACCATCGTCCACGCCCGGGACAACCGGGAGTCCGCGGAGTTCTTCGTGGACCTGCTGGGCCTCGAGATCACCTCGGAGTGGGGCCCGTTCATCGCGGTGGCCCTGAACAACGGCGTCACGCTGGACTTCGCCACCATCCCCGCGGACCGGATCACCCCGCAGCACTACGCGTTCCTGGTCTCCGAAGAGGAGTTCGACGCGGCGTACGCGAAGATCGGGCAGCGCGGCATCGAGCACTACGCCGACCCCCACCGGAAGCAGCCCGGCGCGATCAACTACAACGACGGCGGCCGGGGCGTCTACTTCATGGACCCGGCGGGCCACGCCATGGAGCTCATCACCGTGCCGTACGGCGGCTGGACCGCCTAGGCACCTCGCGTCGAGGGCCGCGCCCCAAGTGGGGTGCGGCCCTCACCCCTAGGGCCTGTCGTCACCTTCCCGTCTGCCCCGCGACGCCTGGCACGCGCTCTCGCCGCACCGGGCGAAAGCCCGAGTACGTCCAGTACGCGGACTTCCACCCGGCACGCAGAGAGCACGCACCAG
>NZ_JBHJQI010000233.1:0-7695 GCF_042262805.1 Streptomyces sp. NPDC056361 | reverse complement strand
CGGCCGGGGGGCGCCCCTCTTCACGTCTGTGCGGTCAGTGACCGGCCGAGTGGCTCGCCTCGCCCGTGGGCTCGGTGCCGTGCTCGCCCTCGGCGGACGCGGAGGCCGAGGCGGTCGGCGCGGCGCCCGGCGGGGCCGGGACGACGCTCGGGCCGAAGTCCTTGAAGTAGCTGGTCGCCGGGACGACGAAGGCGTTGAGGCTGACGTCGCCGGTCTTGCTCAGCTTGAAGACGACCTTCTGGGCGTTGCCGTTGCGGGCCTCGGCGAGGCCGTTCTCGACCACGGCGGAGGCGTTGCCCTCGCCGCCGATGACGACGGAGCCGAGCGCCGGGACGGTGATCGGGCCGGCGCCCTCGGCAGCCGTCAGCTTCACGGTGCCGAGCGTGCCCGGCAGGGTGATCGACTCGATGACCTGCGGCAGGTTGCCGTTGTTGAAGACCGTGGCCGAGACGACGGCCGGGCCCTTGACGCCGATCTCGGGCTGGGTGATCACCAGCGCGTTCTGGATCTTGACGTCGTCCACGGTGACGGCGGCGTTGTCCGGCCGCACTTCCAGCGTCTGCGCGTTGTTGCCGGCACCGCAGGCGGACAGCGCGGCGATGGAGAAAACGATGGCGGTGGCGGCGAGGGCGCCGCGTCGAAGGCTGCGGCTCACGGCGGCGGCATCTCCTAGGACGTACGGACGGGCTTGGGAACTAAGGAACAACTAAAGGTGTGTCAGCGCGCTTAGGTTACCGAGCCGCACTCTCCGTCCCGCACCCGACCCGCCCCTAACCGGCCGCGGGCGTCTCCCGGGCTCCCGGGGGTGCGCACCTCAGGGGCGGTCCGCCGACCCGTCCGGCGCCCGTCGTCCATCGGCCGCCGTGGCCGGAACACGACCCATTGACCTGTTGTTCACATAAGCGCCTTGATCAATTCGAGGGTCGCCGCGCATTACCCGGAGTCGTGCCTCCGGGAAATCGCGGACCGGGGTCGGCTGATCAATTACGGAATCACCCCCGGATGCATCCGTACGGGTGGTCGATCCTCGAACGGAGTAGGTGAAGAAGGCCGCTCCGAACCCGACAAATCGGGACATCGAGCCTGCCTCTAGGGGTCTCGGGTATGTGTAACGTGCGCGTTTCTCTCTGTCCACGCAGCCGCTCCGACCTGCGAATACCGCCTTCCGGAAGCCCTCCGCAGCACGTCCGTGATGCCGTTGTCAAGCCCCGAGATATGCCCTGACCTGCGAAAACGCCATTCAGAAGAAGCCGAATCCGTGTTACCCTGGATAGCCACGGAAGGGGTACCTGTCACATGACGTTCAAGGTTGGCGACACCGTGGTCTATCCCCATCACGGGGCCGCGCTGATCGAGGCCATCGAAACTCGCCAGATCAAAGGCGTGGACAAGACCTACTTGGTGCTCAAGGTCGCGCAGGGCGACCTGACTGTTCGCGTGCCTGCGGACAATGCGGAGTTCGTCGGTGTGCGCGACGTGGTCGGGCAGGACGGGCTGGACCGGGTCTTCGAGGTGCTGCGTGCGCCGTACGCCGAAGAGCCGACGAACTGGTCTCGTCGCTACAAGGCAAATCTCGAGAAGCTCGCCTCCGGCGATGTCATCAAGGTCGCCGAAGTAGTCCGCGACCTGTGGCGGCGTGAGCGCGAGCGCGGGCTCTCCGCAGGTGAGAAGCGCATGCTTGCCAAGGCTCGGCAGATCCTGGTGAGCGAGCTCGCCCTCGCGGAGAACACGAACGAGGACAAGGCCGAGGCTCTCCTCGACGAGGTCCTCGCGTCCTGAGCGTGCTCTGACGACGTCCGAGCGCGCTACCAAGTGAAGCGATGCCGCGGCGCCCGCTGGCGTGCTGTGATCCACACAGTGCCGTCGTCGGGCGCTGCGGCATGTTCGCGTACGAATGCGGAGCGTACGCGAGGCCGTACGCACACGGGCACGATCACGTGTGCGCACCGCTGAGAAAGAACCCGCACCCCCTGTTACGTCCGAACCCCTGTGCTCGGGCGGCAACGCCTCGACCGTCGTCACGGAAAGGGCCCGGTCAAGGCGGAGCGTCCGGCACGGTGAGGCCATACCCATGTCGGCCGCGGAAACAAACCTGCCGGAGTGCAACCGATGTCAGACGAAGCGCGTCCTCCTCGTACCGCTGTGGTGATCCCGGCGGCCGGACGGGGCGTACGCCTCGGCCCGGGCGCCCCCAAGGCGCTGCGCGCGCTGAACGGCACCCCCATGCTCATCCACGCCGTCCGCGCGATGGCCGCCTCCCGCGCGGTCTCGCTGGTCGTCGTGGTCGCCCCCTCCGACGGCGCCGCCGAGGTCAAGAACCTCCTCGACGCCCACGCCCTCCCCGAGCGCACCGACTACCTCGTCGTGCCCGGCGGCGACACCCGCCAGGAGTCCGTGCACCTCGGCCTCCAGGCGCTCCCCGAGGGCATCACCACCGTCCTCGTCCACGACGCCGCCCGCCCGCTCGTCCCGGTCGACACCGTGGACGCCGTCATCGAGGCCGTGCGGGACGGGGCCGTCGCCGTCGTCCCCGCGCTGCCCGTCGCCGACACCGTCAAGGAGGTCGAGCCGGCCGAGAAGCCGGGCGACCCCGAGCAGGTCGTCGCCACCCCGGTCCGCGCCCGCCTCCGCGCCGTCCAGACCCCGCAGGGCTTCGACCACGACACGCTGGTCAACGCCCACGCCACCATCGCCCTCGCCGGCGAGGGCGCCACCGACGACGCCGGTATGGTCGAGCGGCTCGGCGCGCCCGTCGTCGTCGTGCCCGGCCACGAAGAGGCCTTCAAGGTGACCCGCCCACTCGACCTCGTCCTCGCCGAGGCCGTACTCGCCCGCAGGAGGGCCAACGATGGTTTCTGAACCGACGCAGCCGACGCAGCCGACGCAGCCGACGCAGCAGGCGCGGCCGACGCAGCCGGTGATCCTTCCCCGTACCGGCATCGGCACCGACGTGCACGCCTTCGAGAAGGGCCGCGAACTCTGGTGCGCCGGTCTCCTCTGGGAGGACGAGGAGTACGGACTCGCCGGCCACTCGGACGGCGACGTCGCCGCCCACGCCGCCTGCGACGCACTGTTCTCCGCCGCCGGCATCGGCGACCTCGGCGCCCACTTCGGCACCTCCCGGCCGGAGTGGTCCGGCGCCTCCGGCGTCACCCTCCTCGCCGAGGCCGCCCGGATCGTCCGCGCCGAGGGGTACGAGATCGGGAACATCGCCGTCCAGGTCGTCGGCGTCCGCCCCAAGGTCGGCAAGCGCCGCGACGAGGCGCAGAAGGCACTGAGCGCCGCGGCCGGCGCGCCCGTCTCCGTCTCCGGCACCACCACCGACGGACTCGGCCTCACGGGGCGCGCCGAGGGCCTCGCCGCCCTGGCGACCGCCCTCGTGTACCCCGTAACCGCCCCCTAGTTCACCCCCAACCCCCTCATACGCCCCCGGTGCCGATGAAAAACGTCGTCGGTGATGGTGAACCGGGGGCGGGGCACTACCACACGCCCACTACCCTGGAGTGGTGACTATTCGCCTGTACGACACCAGCGCCCGGCAGATCCGTGACTTCACCCCGCTCACGCCGGGCTGCGTCTCGATCTACCTCTGTGGCGCCACCGTGCAGGCGGCCCCGCACATCGGCCACATCCGGTCGGGGCTGAACTTCGACATCATGCGCCGCTGGTTCGCCTACCGCGGCTACGACGTCACGTTCATCCGCAACGTCACCGACATCGACGACAAGATCATCAGGAAGGGCGCCGAGCAGGGCCGCCCCTGGTGGTCCATCGGCTACGAGAACGAGCGCGCGTTCAACGCCGGTTACGAGGCCCTCGGCTGCCTCCCGCCGACCTACGAGCCCCGCGCCACCGGTCACGTCCCCGAGATGATCGAGATGATGCGGGGCCTCATCGAGCGCGGCCACGCCTACGAGGCGGACGGCAGCGTCTACTTCGACGTGCGCTCCTTCCCGGGCTACCTGGAGCTTTCCAACCAGGACATCGACGACCTCCGCCAGCCCGCCGAGGACGGCATCACCGGCAAGCGCGACCCGCGCGACTTCGCCATGTGGAAGGCGACCAAGCCGGGCGAGCCCGACTGGGAGACCCCGTGGGGCCGCGGCCGTCCCGGCTGGCACCTGGAGTGCTCGGCCATGGCGCACAAGTACCTGGGCTCCGCCTTCGACATCCACGGCGGCGGCCTCGACCTGATCTTCCCGCACCACGAGAACGAGATCGCCCAGGCCAAGGCCTTCGGCGACGACTTCGCCTCGTACTGGGTGCACAACGCCTGGGTCACCATGAGCGGCGAGAAGATGTCGAAGTCGCTCGGCAACAGCGTGCTGGTGTCCGAGATGGTGAAGAACTGGCGCCCGATCGTCCTCCGCTACTACCTGGGCACCCCGCACTACCGGTCGATGATCGAGTACAGCGAGGAGTCCCTGCGCGAGGCCGAGTCGGCGTTCGCCCGGATCGAGGGCTTCGTCCAGCGCGCCACCGAGAAGGCCGGGGCGCCCGTCGCCCCCGCCGCCGAGGTGCCGCCGGCCTTCGCCGAGGCCATGGACGACGACCTGGGCGTGCCGCACGCGCTCGCGATCATCCACACCACCGTCCGCCAGGGCAACAGCGCCCTCGCCGCGGACGACAAGGACGAGGCCATCGCCCGCCTCGCCGAGGTCCGCGCCATGCTCGGCGTCCTCGGCCTGGACCCGCTCGACCCGCACTGGGCCGAGGAGACGGGTGGCGGCGAGGAGCTCCACGGCGTCGTCGACACCCTCGTGCGGCTCGTGCTCCAGCAGCGCGAGTCGGCCCGTGAGCGCAAGGACTGGGCGACCGCGGACGCGATCCGCGACCAGCTCAACCAGTCCGGCCTCGCCATCGAGGACAGCCCCGACGGCCCCCGCTGGACGCTGGGCAACCGTTAGAAGACGTGCCGCTCGGGACACCGGGCGGCACACTTCAGTTACAGACTTTGTACGTCAGCAGAGGAAATCAGGTAGTCATGGCCGGGAACAGCCAGCGCAGGAACCGTCGCACGTCGAACAAGAAGGGTGCGACGGTCGGCAGCGGTGGCCAGCGGCGCAAGGGCCTCGAAGGCAAGGGCCCGACCCCCAAGGCCGAGGACCGCAAGGGCCACAAGGCGTTCCGCGTCTCCAACGCGATGGCCCGGCAGGCGGCCAAGCGCAAGCCCGTCGCCCGCCGCGGCGGCAAGGGCCTGTCCGAGATGGTCGTCGGCCGCAACCCGGTCTTCGAGGCCCTGCGCGACGGCGTGCCCGCCACGACGCTGTACGTGCAGCAGTTCATCGACAACGACGAGCGCGTGCGCGAGGCCCTGAACCTCGCCACCGGCCGCGGCAACATCAACATCATGGAGGCGCCGCGCCCCGAGCTCGACCGGATGACGAACGGCCTCAACCACCAGGGCCTCGTCCTCCAGGTCCCGCCGTACGAGTACGCGCACCCCGAGGACCTCGCCGCGGCGGCCTACGACGACCACGAGGACCCGCTGATCGTCGCCCTCGACGGCATCACCGACCCGCGCAACCTCGGCGCCGTCGTCCGCTCCGTCGCCGCCTTCGGCGGGCACGGCGTCGTCATCCCCGAGCGCCGCGCCGCCGGCATGACCGCCGGTGCCTGGAAGACCTCGGCCGGCACCGCCGCCCGCACCCCGGTCGCCCGCGCGACCAACCTGACGCGCTGCCTGGAGGCGTACCAGAAGGCCGGCATCACGGTCGTCGGTCTGGCCGCCGACGGCGACCGCGAGGTCCACGAGCTGGAGGAGCTGGGCGGCCCCGTCGTCATCGTCGTCGGCTCCGAGGGCAAGGGCCTGTCCCGCCTGGTCGGCGAGACCTGCGACTTCCGCGTCCGCATCCCGATGCCGGGTGGCGCCGAGTCGCTCAACGCCGGTGTCGCCGCCGGTGTCGTGCTCTACGAGGCGGCCCGCCGCCGCATGGGCTGACCTCGCACCGGTCGTACCCAGGCCCCGGCCGTGGCGTGATCTTGACGGGCCTCGGACATTATCGAGCTGTCAAGGCAGTGTCCTAAACCCAGATCACTCGGTTAGATGAGTGTGGACACCAGAACGCCCCGGCCGGGGTTCGACGATCAGCCCGCGCTGAGCATGGTCAAGGTGGATTCCGATCCCGCCCAGGTGATCGTGAACCACGCCAGCTTCCGTGTGCGGCTCGCGCCGGCCCCGCAGCCCAAGTTCGGCGCCGGTGCCCGCACCGCCGCCCTGTCCGGAGCCGCCGGAGCGGGCGCCCCGCGCCGCCGCCCCGTCGTGTGGACCGGGAAGTCCGCACCGGGCGCGACCGGCCTCCTCCAGGCCGTACGCGAGTCGTCCGTCTCCACGCTCGAACCGGCCGTCGGCCGCGGTGGACACGGCGGTCACGCGGGCCTCGCCGGACACCCAGGCCTCTCCGGTCACTCCGGTCACGACACCGGCGACACCCAGGCCATCCCGCGCATCGACACCACGATGCCCACCCCCGTGGTCCCCGCCGACTCCGCGCCCCTGCTGCCGCCGATGCGCCGCGCCGAGGGCGCCTACGACGACGTCCACGAGCTCAGGCCCGAGGCCGCCGAGGCGTACGACCAGGACGTGCCGCACACCCGCACGGCCCATCGCCACGGCAACGACTCCGTCCGGCACGCCTACTATCCCGGCCGCCGGATGAACCTCGGCGTCGTCCTCCTCCCGCTCCGCGTCTTCCTCGGCTTCATCTCCATCTACGCGGGCATGGGCAAGCTCTGCGACCCCGTCTACTTCGACGGCGGCGAACGCGGCTCCATGGTGAAGTGGCTCAACTCCCTCCACCCCTGGGCCCTCGCCGAACCCCTCCGCGACTTCGCCCTCCAGCACCCCGTCGGCGCCGGACTCACCGTCGCCTTCCTCCAGGTCGTCGTCGGAGTCCTCACCGTCCTCGGACTCTGGCAGCGCGCGGCCGCCGTCGTCGGCGCCCTGCTCTCCGCCGCCCTCCTGCTGACCGTCAGCTGGAAGACCGTCCCGGTCTACGACTCCGCCGACATCAGCTACCTCGCCGCCTGGTCCCCGCTGATCATCGCTGGCGCCCCCGTCTACTCCCTCGACGGCCGCATCGCCGGCGAGGCCTGGCGCACCCTCGGCCCCCGCGCCGACCTCTGGGACCTCCGCCGCCGCGTCATCCGCCGCAGCACCCTCCTCGCCTCCGTCGTCGTCGGCCTCACCCTCCTCATCGGCTCCGTCCTCGGCGGCGCCGTCCGCTCCACCGAGATGGTCACCGTCCCCGGCCCCAACGACGACCCCATCAACCACCTCCCCGGCCAGCCGCTCCCCACCGAGCCGCAGCGCCGCTCGCCCTCCACCAGCGCCTCCACCGCGCCCAAGCCCGTCGAGACCAGCGAGCCCCCCGCGGAGCGCGAGGAGACGCAGGAGGCCACCCGGCCCACCGAGACCCGCCGGTCCACCCGTACGCAGAGCCCCACCGCGACCCAGGGCAGCAGCACGGGCGGCGGCAGCCGTACGCCCACCCAGTCCAAGCCCGCGCCCCCGCCGTCCAGCAGCGACACCCCGTCCGGCAGCGGCGGCTCGTCGAGCGGCGGCACCGGCGACTCCACCGGCGGCAGCACCCCGACCGAGAGCGGCTCGACGTCGGGCGGCGCGCGGAACCCGATCGGCGGCCTCCTGGGCTGACGCGGGAGCGCGTACGGGAAAGGGCGGCACCGCTTCGGCGC
>NZ_JBHJQI010000232.1:0-7753 GCF_042262805.1 Streptomyces sp. NPDC056361 | reverse complement strand
ACCGAGAGCTGGTTGACGGCGTTCGGGCGCTGGAGGTCGCACGCCACGAGCAGCGGCGAGTGCCCCTGCCCCTTCAGCCACAGACCGAGCTTTCCGGCGAGGGTGGTCTTACCGGCACCCTGCAGACCAGCCAGCATGATCACGGTCGGCGCGGTCTTGGCGAACCGCAGCCGGCGGGTCTCGCCACCGAGGATCGAGACCAGCTCGTCGTTGACGATCTTGATGACCTGCTGGCTGGGATTCAGCGCCTTGGAGACCTCGGCGCCGAGCGCCCGCTCCTTGACGTTCTTGATGAACGCACGGACGACCGGCAGGGCGACATCGGCCTCGAGGAGGGCGATACGGATTTCCCGGGCCGCGCTGTCGATGTCCTGCTCGGAGAGGCGGCCTTTGCCCCGGAGGGACTTGAAAGTCGCGCTGAGGCGGTCGGAAAGCGTATCGAACACGGTGGTCGCGATCCTCGGGTCGGGGCGGGATGGTCGCCACCCAGGGTATCCGGCCCCAGGACACGACCGCCCTTGCCGGTCGAAATGGACCGGCAAGGGCGGGAACGCGCCGATGCGGGGAGCGCGCCGCCTCGGACGGGCGCCCCTTGCCGCGGAGGGGACCATCCCCCCACTCGCGCGGGGAGCACTCCGTGCGCGACGGCCGGCGTGCCGATCGGGTCACACCCTCACCGCAGCGCCTCCTCCAGTGCCCGTGCCAGGTCGATCGCCTCCTCGTCCGGGAGGAGGGAGCCGTCGGGGCGGGTCACGTAGAGGGTGTCGACGGCGTTGGCGCCGAGCGTGGAGACGTGGGCGCTCCTGACGCGTACGGTCGCGCCTTCCAGGGCGCGGCCGATGCGGTGGAGGAGGCCGGGGGCGTCCTGGGCGCGGACCTCGATGACGGTGGCGAGGCGGGAGTCGGCGGCGGCGACGGTGACGCGGGGCGGCGGGGCGGTGAGGCCGCGCCGGCGCGGGTAGGCGGCGTCGCGTTCGGCGAGGCGGGCGGGGACGTCGAGGGTGCCGTCCAGGGCGCGGACGAGGTCGGCGCGGAGCCTGGCCGCTTCGGGCAGGGAGCCGTATTCGGCGGCGACGCGCCAGTCGAGGACGAGGACGGAGCCGGAGCCGAGCGCGGTGGGCAGTTCCACGGCCCTGAGGTCGGCGGCGCGGACGGTGAGCCGGTGGAGGGCGAGGACGCCGGCGACGGCGGGGAGGACGCCGGGCTGGTCGGGGAGGGCGATGAGGAGTTCGACGCCGACGGGCTCGGGTTCCTCGGGCTCCGCCACGACGGGTTCGGTGCGCAGGGCGAGGACGGGTTCGCCGGTGCGGAGCGCCTCGACGGCGAGGCGTTCCTGTTCGGCGCTGGGCGCGGCGGCCTCGGGGTCGGGCGGGGTGTCGCCGGCGAGGACGCCCGCGACGCGTTTGACCAGGTCCGCGACGAGCGAGGCGCGCCAGGAGGACCAGGCGGCGGGGCCGGTGGCGAGGGCGTCGGCCTCGGTGAGGGCGTGCAGGAGTTCGAGGGTGCCCACGGTGCCGACGGCCTGGGCGACGGACTGGACGGTGGCGGGGTCGTCGAGGTCGCGGCGGGTGGCGGTCTCGACGAGGAGGAGGTGGTGGCGGACGACGGTGGCGATGACGCCGACGTCGGTGCGGTCGAAGCCGATGCGGGTGGCGACGTCGCGGGCGATGGTCTCGCCGGCGACGGAGTGGTCGCCGGGCCAGCCCTTGCCGATGTCGTGGAGGAGGGCGGCGACGAGGAGGAGGTCGGGGCGGCCGACGCGGCGGGTGAGGGAGGAGGCGCGGACGGCGGTCTCGACGAGGTGGCGGTCGACGGTCCAGGTGTGGACGGGGTTGCGCTGGGGCCGGCAGCGGACGCGTTCCCAGTCGGGGAGCAGCAGGGTGACGAGGCCTTCGGCCTCCAGGGCCTCCCAGACGGGCACGGTGGCCTCGCCGGCGCCGAGGAGGGTGACGAGTTCCTCGCGCGCCTCGGCGGGCCAGGGCACCGGGAGGGGCTTGGCGGCCGCGGCGAGGCGGCGTACGGCGTGCAGGGAGATCGGCAGGGCGGACTGGGCGGCCGCGGCGGCGGCCCGCAGGGGCAGCACGGGGTCGCGTTCGGGTCTGGCGCTGAGGGCGAGGACGGCTTCGCCGTCCATCTCGACGACGCCTTCGGCGAGCGGGGTGCGCTCGACGGGGGGTTTCGTGCCGCCGCGGCTCAGGAGGGAGCGCAGCCGGGGCCGGGCGGAGCGGGCCTTGAGGACGCGGTTGACCTCGCGCCAGGTGACGTCGGCGGCGTACGAGATGGTCCGGGCGGCCTCGTACACCTCGCGGAGCAGGGTGTCGGCGTCGAGGAGGCCGAGTTCGGCGGCGACGGCGTCCTGTTCCTGGAGGGCGAGCCGGTCGGTGGCCCGTCCGGTGGCCAGGTGGAGGGCGTCGCGGGCGTCGAGGAGGCGGCGGCGGGCGTCGTCGAGGCCTTCGCGGGGGGCGTCGGCGAGCCAGGAGGCGGCGACGGCGCGGAGGGCCTGGGCGTCGCGGAGGCCTCCCCTGGCCTCCTTGAGGTCGGGTTCGAGGAGGAACTGCAGCTCCCCCATGCGTTCGGCCCGCTCGCGGCACAGTTCGTCGAGTTCGGGGAGGCGCCGGGGTGCCTGGTTGCGCCAGTCGGCGAGGACGGTGGTGCGCAGGGCGGCGACGAGTCCGGCGTCTCCGGCGACGGGCCGGGCGTCGAGGAGGCCGAGCTGGACCTTGAGGTCCTCGGCGGCGGTGGCGCGGGCCTCGGCGGGGGTGCGGACGGAGTGGTCGAGGGCGAGGCCGAGGTCCCAGACGGGGTACCAGATGCGGTCGGCGAGGGCGGCGACGGCGGCCTTGTCGGCGCTGCCGTCGTGGAGCAGGAGGAGGTCGAGGTCGCTGCGCGGGGAGAGTTCGGCGCGGCCGTAGCCGCCGACGGCGACGAGGGCGACCCCGCGGGGTGGTGCGGCGGCGGCGAAGAGGCCGACCAGCCAGTCGTCGGTGAGCCGGGCCAGGGCGGAACGGCGCGGCGGCCCGGACCGCTCCTTCTCGTGGAGAAGGAGCAGCCGGGCCGCCGCGTAACCGCCGGGTCCCGAATCTTCGGTCTCTGTACTCGCTTCGAGGCTCGTCACCCGGCGGCTCCTCACGTGTGCTTACAGTGCGTCCGGACCGCGCTCGCCGGTGCGGACCCGTACGGCGGTCTCGACCGGCACGCTCCACACCTTGCCGTCACCGATCTTGCCGGTTCGGGCGGCCTTGACGACGACGTCGATGAGCTGTTCGGCGTCATCGTCCTCGACGAGGACCTCGATGCGGATCTTGGGAACGAGGTCGACGGTGTACTCGGCTCCCCGGTAGACCTCGGTGTGGCCGCGCTGGCGGCCGTAGCCGCTGGCCTCGGTGACGGTGAGGCCGTGGACGCCGAACGCCTGGAGGGCCTCCTTGATCTCGTCGAGCCGGTGCGGCTTCACGACCGCGGTGATGAGCTTCATGCGTCCACCTTCTTGTTCTGCGTGACGGCCGGGGCGGGGGCTGCGGCGGTGGAGCGCGAGGACGCGCCGCCGCCGGCTCCGCTGAAGTCGTACGCGGTCTCGGCGTGCTCGACCTGGTCGATGCCGGAGACCTCGTCGTCCTCGCTGACCCGCATCCCCATCGTCTTGTCGATGATCAGGGCGAGGACCGCGGAGACGATCAGAGAGTAGGCGAGGACCGCGAAGACGCCGATGGCCTGCTTGCCGAGCTGGTCGAGGCCGCCGCCGTAGAAGAGGCCCTTGGCGTCGGACTGGACGCCGCCGGTGGCGAAGAAGCCGACGAGGAGGGAGCCGATGACTCCGCCGACGAGGTGGACGCCGACGACGTCGAGGGAGTCGTCGTAGCCGAACTTGTACTTGAGGCCGACGGCCATGGCGCAGAGCAGACCGGCGATGGCGCCGACGGCGATGGCGCCGAGCGGGCTCACGGCGCCGCCGGACGGGGTGATGGCGACGAGTCCGGCGACCGCGCCGGAGGCGGCGCCGAGGGTGGTGAAGGCGCCGTGGCGGACCTTCTCGTAGAACAGCCAGGCGAGCATGGCGGCGGCGGTGGCGACCTGGGTGTTGACGAACATCACGGCGCCGACGCCGTCGTCGTTGCCGAGCCAGGAGCCGGCGTTGAAGCCGAACCAGCCGAACCAGAGGAGACCGGCGCCGAGCATGACCAGCGGGAGGCTGTGCGGGCGCATCGGGTCCTTCTTGAAGCCGACGCGCTTGCCGATGACGAGGATGACGCCGAGGGCGGCGGCACCCGCGTTGATGTGGACGGCCGTGCCGCCGGCGAAGTCGATGACGCCCATCTCGAAGAGCCAGCCGCCGGAGCCCCAGACCCAGTGGGCGACGGGGAAGTAGACGATCGTGACCCAGAGGGTGATGAAGAGGGCCCAGGCCGTGAACTTGACGCGGTCGGCGAGGGCGCCGCTGATGAGCGCGGGCGTGATGATCGCGAACATCAGCTGGAAGACGGCGAAGACGTACACCGGGATGGTGTAGCCGTCCCAGAGCTCGGTGATGCCGATGCCGCTGAGGCCGACGTACTCGGAGGACCAGCCGATGAGCGATCCGGAGTCGGTGCCGAAGGCGATGCTGAAGCCGTAGAGCACCCACAGGATCGTGACGATCCCGAGGCTGATGAAGCTCATCATCAGCATGTTGAGGGTGGACTTGACGCGGACCATGCCTCCGTAGAAGAAGGCGAGAGCCGGGGTCATCAGCATGACCAGGGCGGAGCAGATGAGCATGAACCCGGTGTTGGCGGCGGACAGCTCGGGGGCGTCTGCTGCCAGGGTCGTGATGGCTGGTGCCATCGGCGTCTCCTCGTCGTCGGTACGGCCTGTGCGGGGCGGGGCCGGAGAGAGCGGCGGCCGTGAGGGCGTGGCCGGTTATGGGCCAGAGATTCGCGCAGCGCGGTTTCCGTCGATGCCGCTCGATGTTTCGGCGCAGTGACGAAGGGATGGGGCGTGTTACGCGGCCGTGAACGGCCGTGTCACGACGAGGTAACGTCCGTATCCTCCGCACACGAAGGACCGGCCGCGCCCGGCGTCCGTGTGACCTTGCGGCGGGGGAGCCGAGTCGGGCAGTACGGGACGTCTGGCGCGGCCGGGGATCGTGCGGGCCCGCGGGGCCGGGATCAGACCGCTTCGGCGGCCTCGGGCAGGAGCTGGGTGAGCCGGTCGGTGAGCTGGACGACCTCGGCGACGTCGCTGTAGTTGCGGGCGGCGTGGTCGACGGTCTTGCGGAGCCGGGTGTTGACCCGCTCGGAGCGGATGCTGCGGGCGACCCCGAGGGCCTTCTCGGCGAGGACGACGGACTGCTCGGGCTCGCGCTTGAGGAGGTGGACGGTGGCCATGCCGATGAGGTTGAGCGCGTACGACCGCTGGTGGTCGGGGTCCTTCTCGAAGAGCTCGACGGCCCGCTCCATGACGGGCTCGGCGAGCGAGGCGTAGGTCGGGGAGCGTCCGGCGACGTAGGCGAGGTCGCGGTAGGAGTGGGAGTTCTCGCCGTTGAGTTCGGCCTCGGAGAAGAAGCCGATCCAGTCGGGCTCGGGCTCGCCGTCGAGGCCGACGTCGGCGAAGGTGTCCTCGGCCATCCGGACGGCCCGCTTGCACTTGGAGGGCTGGCCCATGTTGGCGTAGGCGCGGGCCTCCATCGCATACAGCATGGCCTGGGTGCGGGGGGTGGCGCACTCCCGACTGCCGTACTGGGCGAGATGGATGAGTTCGAGGGCGTCGTCGGGCCGTCCGAGGTGGATCATCTGGCGGCTCATGGACGAGAGGATGTACGAGCCGAGGGGCTTGTCGCCGGCTTCCTTGGCGGCGTGCAGGGCGAGCACGAAGTACTTCTGGGCGGTGGGCTGGAGGCCCACGTCGTAGCTCATCCAGCCGGCGAGTTCGGCGAGTTCGGCGGCGCAGGTGAAGAGGCGCTTGGCGGTGGCGGCGGGCTGCGGCTCCTGGAGGAGGTCGGTGACCTCGTGGAGCTGTCCGACGACGGCCTTGCGGCGCAGTCCGCCGCCGCACTGGGCGTCCCACTTGCGGAACATGGCGGTGGTGGACTCCAGGAGGTCGAGCTCGACCTCGGAGAGCCGGTTGGGGCGGCGGGCGTCGGCGAGGGGGTCGGGCCGCTCGAAGTCGCCGACCGGGGTGGGCACGAGCCAGCGCTGCATCGGTTCGATGAGGGAGGGTCCCGCGGCGAGCGACAGGGACGAGCCGAGGAAGCCGCGGCGGGCGAGCATGAGGTCGCTGCGGGAGAACTCGCTGAGCAGGGCGACGGTCTGCGGGCCGGCCCAGGGCAGGTCGACGCCGGAGACGGACGGCGACTGGTGGGCGGTGCGCAGGCCGAGGTCCTCGATGGCGACGACGGAGCCGAAGCGCTCGGAGAACAGCTCGGAGAGGATGCGCGGGATGGGCTCGCGCGGCTGCTCGCCGTCGAGCCAGCGGCGCACCCGCGAGGTGTCCGTGGAGATGTGGTGCGCGCCCATCTGGCGCGCCCTGCGGTTCACCTGCCGCGCGAGTTCGCCCTTGGACCAGCCGCTGCGCACGAACCACGAGCCCAGCTGCTCGTTCGGGCGCTTGCCGGCAGTCGTACCGTCTGCGCCGTTGCCGCCCACTGGAACGCCCCCATCCACCTGATTGCCTGTCCTGCGAACCCCTATCAGAATGCCGTGTCTCGCGGCACCCGTCCGGCGTTCGCGCTCCTTCGAACTGGAAACCGGGTTGCCTCCGGCATACCCGCGCGTGCCGAAGACCCCGGGTTCGAGTACCGAAAGTAACCCTACGATCACCCCTCTACGAGGGCGATTCAAGAAACGCCACCATTCGCCACCCCTTCGAATGAACTCGCCGCGCGTGGAACGCGATTCACTTGACAGGCGACGAACCGGAGTCGGTGGACGGATGCGCGGAGAGGCGCGCGCAGCGGTCCGCACCACCCCGAGCACGACCGCGCGCCATGTCGGCGCGACGGAGAGTGACGAAGGGTGACGACGGTGCTCCTGGTCGTAACCACCGGCGCGCTCGACCCGTTGGAGGGGGCATGGGTTTCACGATCGGCGGCATTCGTGAGATGCGGTCCGGCGCACGCCGCCGCGTACGCACCACGGAGTGCACAGCGGTGGCGGAGTACACGGGACTGTGGGGCTGGGACGTCGCCCCCGGAGCGCGGGCGGTCTCCGGCCAGTGCTCCTGCGGGGACCGGACGTGCGCGGCCCCGGGCGCGCACCCCCTCTCCTTCGCGGAACCGGTCCCGGCCGGGGCGGGCCTCGACGACGCCGCCAAGGCGTGGTCCGAGTACCCGGGCGCGGCGCTGCTGCTGCCGGTGGGCAGGGCCTTCGACGTGATCGAGGTCGCGGAGGCCGCGGGCCGGCGGGCACTGGTGCGCCTGGAGCGCATGGGGCTGCCGCTGGGCCCGGTGTGCGCGACCCCGACCGGCCGGGCGCGGTTCTTCGTGGCGCCCGGCGCGGCGGCCGAGCTGCCCCAGCTGCTGTACCGGATGGGCTGGGACGACGCCGATCTGGACCTGCACTGCCTGGGTCCCGGCAGCCACATCACCGCTCCCCCGTCGGACCTGGGCGGGCTCGGGCCGGTGCGCTGGCTGCGGCCGCCGACGCTGGACACGGCGGGCGCGCCGCCGCAGGCGCGGCTGCTGCTCGGCACGCTGGCGTACATCTGCCACCGGACGCGGTTCTGACCTCCGACCCCCGGGTACGCGGAAGGGCCCCTGTCTCTTATACACAACTGACGC
>NZ_JBHJQI010000231.1:0-8313 GCF_042262805.1 Streptomyces sp. NPDC056361 | reverse complement strand
GGCCGGGTCCTGGGACCCGGCCGGCTCTCTCGTACGGCCGCTACGACCGGGGGGCCGGGCCGGCGTCGGCGGTGGGCACGCGTCCGGCGTCGGGCCCCTGGCGGGGTTCGAGGGTGTCGCCGATGACGAGGTCGACGGGGACGGCGGGCGGGCCGTCGGCGGGGCGGCGCAGGAGTCCGATCAGCGGGCCGGTGGCGGCCGTGGTCAGGAGTGCCATCACGACGAGGAGCGCGTAGAGCCGGGGGCCGATCACCCCGGCCTGCAGGCCGACGTTGAGCACGATGAGCTCGGTGAGCCCGCGGGTGTTGAGCAGGACGCCGATCAGCAGCGACTCGCGCCAGGGGAGGCGGGTGCCGCGGGCCGAGAGCGAGCCGGCGGCGACCTTGCTCACCACCGCCGCGGCACATATCACCGCGAGGAGCACCACGTCGGACGAGCGCAGCCCCGCGAGCTTGACCGCCATCCCGGACACGGCGAAGAACACCGGGAGCAGCAGGCCGCCGATGTCCTGGAGCGGGCGCAGGAGCCGGCCGTCCGGGGATCCGTCGGGGAGGCGGGGCATGATGACGCCGGCGAGCAGCGCGCCGAAGATCACGTGGAGTCCGAGCGCGTTGGTGGCCCAGGCCGAGGCCAGCGCCAGGGTGACGACGACGGGGAGGCGGGCGGCGGCCGGGATCCCCGGTCGGCGCATCCACCGCTCCAGCGCGGGCCGTACGGCGAAGAGCATCACCAGGACGTACAGGACGAGCAGGACGGCCTTGACGGCCCAGTCGCGCACCGAGCCGTGCTCGCCGCCCACCAGGACGACGGCCAGGATGGGCCAGCTCAGTGCGTCGATGACCCCCGCGGAGGCCATGGCGATGGTGCCCGGCCTGGTCCCGGAGAGGCCCTGGTCCCTGATGATGCTGGCCAGCACGGGGACCGCCGTGATGGACAGGGCGATCGCCATGTAGAAGACGAAGGTGGTGTCGATCGGGTGCCCGCCGTTGGCGGAGGCGAAGGCGTCGGGGAGGAGGAGGACGATCCCGGCGCCCATCGCCATGGGGAGGACGAATCCGCCGAGGGAGACGGCGGTCACGGAGCGCTGGCCGCGCAGCATCCCGAGGTCGAGTTCGTATCCGACGACGAAGAGGAAGAGCACCAGCGCCACTTGGGCCAGTGAGGTCAGGATGGGTTGGATCTGCGTCGGGAAGAGCGTCTCGTACACCTGCCCGGGGACCAGTCCGAGGAGGCTCGGGCCGAGCGCGATGCCCGCGAAGAGCTGTCCGACGACGGGTGGTTGGCCGAGTCTTCGGGCCAGTGCTCCGAGGGCGTACGAGGCTGCGATCACCACGGCGAGGGCCCCGACGACATGCGTGACGACGGACTCAGAGCTCACCGGCGTTCCCCTTCCGGCAAGTGCCGCCCAGTGAGGCACAGGCCCTACGGAGTGTATCCGTTTCAACGACAAGTGGCCTATCTTGAAAGCCATTTGGCGTAGCGTCACGAACGGGGGCCATCAGTGACGACGGTGTTGTTCGTACACGGCACGGGGGTGCGCGAGCCGGGGTACTCCGCCTCCCTGGAGCGTGTGCGGGAGGGGCTGCGGCCGTTACGGCCCGAAGTCGCCGTGGCCCCCTGCTACTGGGGCGGGGACGCCGGAGCGGCGCTCCGTTCGAACGGCCTCTCCGTGCCCGGGTACGGGACGGGGCGCGAGGTGGCGCAGACCGGCGCTTCCGGCGCGGAGACGGGGGCGCTCGACGAGGACGTCGAGCTCTGGGGGCTCCTCTACGTGGATCCGCTCCTCGAACTGCGGCTGATCGCCTCGGAGTCCACCGGGCGCACGGAACTGGCTCCGGGCGCCCTGCCGCCGGGCGAGGCGCTCCGGTCGGCGGCCCTGTCCCTGACCGGGGACGGCGAGCTGCGGCGGCTCCTGGACGCCGCGGGGATCGGGGAGGAGTTCGCCGCCGCCGTGGCCGCGGTCCTCACCTCGCCCGACGGCCGCCCGTTCCTGCGCGCCCCCGACGCGGGCGCGGCGACGACCGAGCTGGCGCGGGCGTTCGTCGCCGAGGCGGTGCGCCGCCGGGTGGACCGGAGCGGATCGGCGCCGGCCTTCGACGGCACCGCGCGGGACGAGGCGGTCGCCCGGATCACGGCGCTGCTCCCCGGGGACCCGGGCGACGAGGAGGGGACGGGGACGCACCGCGGGCCGGTGGCCCGGAAGGTCGGGCGGCTGGCCGGGCGGCTGGCGCTGGGCATGGCGTCGGCGCAGGTGGTGAAGCGGCGTTCGGCGCTCACCGACGCGGCCCATCCGGCGGCCGGGGACGTGCTGCTCTACCTGTCCCGGGGGGAGGCGATCCGCGAAGCCGTCCTGGCGGCGGTGCGGGCCGCCGAGCCGCCGGTCGTGCTGCTCGCGCACAGCCTCGGCGGCATCGCCTCGCTGGACCTGCTGGTGCTGCGGGAACTGCCGGAGGTCGAGCTGCTGGTCACGGTCGGCTCGCAGGCGCCGTTCCTGTACGAGCTGGGGGCGCTGCCCAGCCTGGAGCACGGCAGTCCGCTGCCCGCGCACGTGCCGCGCTGGCTGAACGTGTACGACCGGCGGGACCTGCTCGGCTATGTCGGCGCCGGGGTCTTCCCCGGGCGGGTCGACGACGTCGCCCTGGACAGCCGGCAGCCCTTCCCGCTGTCCCACAGCGCCTACTGGAGCAATCCGGAGCTGTACCGCCTCCTCGCGGGAGAGCTGCCGTGACCCCCGCCCGCCCCGAGCGCACGTACGCGGTAGTCGTCGGTGCCGAGCGGTACGACGCCGGCCCGTCCTGGGACCTGCCGGGGCCCGCCGCGGACGCCCGCCGCTTCACCGCGTGGCTGCGCGGGTGCGGGGTGCCGGCGTCGCACATCTCCCTGCTGCTCGCCCCGCTGCCCGGCGCGGGCGGACCTCGGGTCGACGTCGCCGAGGGGCCCGCCGGGCGGGAGGCCGTGCAGGACGTGCTGACGCGGCGGCTGCCGGCCCTCGAAGGCGACCTGCTCTGGGTGTTCTGGGGCGGCCACGGGGTCACCGACCCGCAGGGGCACCGCCGGCTCTTCTACGCCGACGCGTCGGCGGACGAGCGCCGGAACCTGGACCTGGACGCCTGGCTGACCGCGTTCACGACCGATCTCCTGCCCGGATTCCAGCGCCAGATCTGGCTGGTGGACTCCTGCCAGACGTTCGTCGAGGACCTCGGCTTCGCCCGCACCCTGCCCGCCGAGGTCCCCTCGGGCGGCGACCGGTTGCCCGGACGCGAGCAGTTCGCCCTGCTGGCCTCCGGGCCGGGCCAGCGGGCCGCCAACGACCCCGTGGGGCAGACCGGCGCGTTCTCCCGGGCCGTGCTCGACGCGCTGGCCGCGTCGGACGGCGGCGCGTGGCCGCCCGACATGAGCGGGATCGCGGACGACGTGATCGGCGGGTTCACCTCGCGGGAGCAGCGGCCGACCTCGCTCTGGTACCGGTCCTGGGCGGGCGACGAGCGCCGGCTCGTGTTCCCCTCCACCCGCCGCCGGGAGGAGCCGGTGCCGGACTCGGCGCTCAACGAGCTCATCGGTCTGCTCGCGGGCTGGCCCAGCATGGCGGACCGGGACCAGCGCCAGCTCGTGCTCGGCATGCTGCCCGCCGACCTGGCCGGCTCCATCCCCCGGATGGGGGCGCCCCGGCCCGACATCATCAGCATCGTGCGCACCTGCCGTCGCCATCCCGGAGGCCTCGCGGCCCTCGTCGAGGCGGTCGGTCTCCTCGAACCGGGCTCCCTGGAGCAGCGCGATCTGAAGAACTGGGCCGATCGCTGGCTGACCGGGTGAACGGACGGGAGCAACCGCCTGATCACGCCCTTCCCGAACCCTCCTGCCTGCGTCATCATGAAGGCCAACGGGGTTCAGGGCAGTGCTAGGGGGATGTCGTATGTACACGTCCGACGCTCACATGGGTTCAGAGCTCGTCGATCTCAACGACGTCCCACTGTCCGAACTCCGGTCGCAGGACCCGGCACTGCACGCCCACTCGATGGAGCGGCTGCTGCGCCAGGTCGAGCGCCCGCGGGTCAACTTCTCCTCCGGCAGCGGCGACGGCGCGCCCGGACGGGCCGACTGACGGATTCCCGGGAGGAGATCCGTGCAGACCGACGGACGTCACGAACCCGCCCGTACCGTGCACCATCTCATTCCCACGGCGCATTTCGACGCCCTGGCCGCGGGGCGGGGCGGTCCCGACACGATCCGCTTCCTGCGGACCGGTGAGTACAGCAGACGGCTTCTGCTGCTGCGCGCCCTGCTCGACGCGGTCGAGGTGACACCGGGCGCGCTCGGCCCGCTGCCGGCCGTGGACAGCGCCTGGGACGTCCTGACGGCCGCCCAGGAGCGCGCGCCGGACGGCTTCCGGGAGTTGCTGCTGCATCCGCAGGTCGGCGTCTGGCTCGGGCACGGGCTGCGGCGGATGCGGCACACGGCCTGGGGCGACGGGCCGCTGTGGACCGATCTCGGCCATCTGCACGCGGTGTGCGCCGTCGCGGCGCTGCGCGCCGGGCTTCCGCTGCGCACCACCGTGCCGCTGCGGGACGGCACCGCGATGTTCCCCACCCTCGGCCTCGCCCACCTGCCGGAGCACCCGCACTGGGCGACGGCGGAGGTCGTCGTGGAGGCGGGCCGGCTGCGGATCGGCCCGCACGGGGCGCGCGTGGGCCCGCCGGAACCGCCCGCGCCGTCCGACGGCGACGCCCCCGGGTGGCAGGGCCTGCGCCGGTTGCACGCGCACGCGGCGGGGCGGCGCAGGGACGTGTGGCTGGACGACATCGACCCGTACCGGGACCTCAGCGAGCCGCTGGCACCGGAGCGGCTCGACGCGGCCGAGACCGCCCGCTGGCAGGAGCGGTTCGCCCTGGCGCTGGAGGTCCTGGAGGACAGCGACCCGGAGTCGGCCGCGGCGCTCGCGGAGGGGTTACGGAGCCTGACGGCCGTCGCGCCGTCGACGAGCGGGGTGGTCCTCAGCGCGTCCTCCGGGGATGCCTTCGGCGGTCTGCTGACCTCGCTGCCGCCGGATCCGGTCACCCTGGCGGTCACCCTGGTCCACGAGTTCCAGCACACCAAACTGGGCGCGCTGCTCCACCTTCTGACGCTGGAGCGGGACGGCGGGGCCGAGCGGCACCACGCGCCCTGGCGGGACGATCCTCGCCCCCTGAGCGGGCTGCTGCAGGGCGCGTACGCCTTCCTCGGCATCACCGACTTCTGGTGCCGTCGTCTGGACCGGGCTCCGCGGGCCGGGCGGGCGACGGCCGAGTTCGAGTTCGCCCTCAGCCTCCGGCAGACGCGGGAGGCCGTCGACACGCTCGGCGCCGATCCGGCGCTGACCGTCCACGGGCGGCGCTTCCTGAGGGGCATGGCCGCGCGGCTGCCCGCGTGGGCGGCGGACGGCAGGGTCCGGCCCGGCATCGCCGCCATGGCGGCGTTCGCCGCCACCGACCACCGCACCGGCTGGCGGATCCGGCACCTGGTCCCGGCCCCGGACGACGTGCGCGCGCTGGCCAGGGCCTTCGTCTCGGGGGCGGCGGCCGACTGCCGGGTCGCCGATTCCGCCGTGGTGCCCGACCTCGCCTCCCGCTGGCCCCATGGCCGGACCCGGCTGCTCCGGCAGGTCCTGGCCGCCGCGCCGGACGGGGGCCGGCCCGAGCCGTCCTCCGCCGATCGCGCGCTCGTCACCGGGGATCCCGCGGCGGCGGGCGCGTACGCCGGCCTCCTCGCGGACGATCCCGAGTGCCCCGAGGCGTGGACGGGTCTGGTCCTGGCCCTCGCGTCGGGTGATCCCGCCGCCCGTCCGCTGCTCCGGCGCCCGGAGCTGCTGCGGGCGGTCCATCGCGAGCTCCGGGCCATCGGCACGCCGGCCGATCCGCGGCGGGTCGCGGGGTGGCTCGCCGCCGGGAGGGCGTCCGGACCGCGGGGGTGAGCGTCGGCGCCCGGGTGCCGGTTTCTGTTGGTTCATGCTGCCCCTTGGTGGTCAACAGGACACGGGGGACGTTCGATTGTGAGTTTTCACGTTCGAGCACGGGGGGTTCGCCCGCCGTACGACGGGCAGTCATGGGACGGCCGCCGGGAGGTGGCCCGCGGGCGCTCTCCTTGGGGCGCCCGTCGGCCGGTCCGCCAGGCCGGCGCACCCGCACCCGCACCGTCCGTACTCACACCGGAGGAGAAACCCCCCATGACCGACCTCAATCGTCGCCGGTTCCTGCAGCTGACCGGCGGGGCCGCCGCGTTCACGCTGCTCTCGGAGAGCATCGCGCGCGCCGCTTCCATACCCGCGCAGGGTGCCACCGGCACGATCCAGGACATCGAGCACATCGTCGTCCTGATGCAGGAGAATCGTTCCTTCGACCACTATTTCGGTGCGATGAAGGGCGTACGGGGCTTCGGCGACCCGCGACCGGTCACGCTGCCCAGCGGCAAGTCCGTCTTCCACCAGTCGGACGGCTCCAAGGTGACCCTGCCGTTCCGCCCGACCAGCGACAAGCTGGGCATGGAGTACCTCCAGGGCCTCAACCACGACTGGCAGGGCGGCCAGAGCGCCTTCAACAAGGGCAAGTACGACAACTGGGTGCCGGCCAAGACCAAGGCCACGATGGCCCACCTCACCCGTGAGGACATCCCCTTCCACTACGCGCTCGCCGACGCCTTCACCATCTGCGACGCGTACCACTGTTCCTTCATCGGCGCGACCGACCCGAACCGCTACTACATGTGGACGGGTTACGTCGGCAACGACGGCACGGGCGGCGGCCCCGTCCTCAACAACGCCGAGGCGGGCTACGGCTGGACCACCTACCCCGAGCGCCTGGAGGCGGCCGGCGTCTCCTGGAAGGTCTACCAGGACATCGGCGACGGCCTGAACGCCGCCGGCTCCTGGGGCTGGATCAACGACGCCTTCCGCGGCAACTACGGCGACAACTCCCTGCTCTACTTCAACAACTACCGCAACGCCCAGCCCGGCAACCCGCTCTACGACAAGGCCCGCACGGGCACCAACGCCAAGGCGGGCGAGGGCTTCTTCGACATCCTGCGCGCCGACGTGCAGGCCGGCCGACTGCCCCAGGTCTCCTGGATCGCCGCCCCCGAGGCCTTCTCGGAGCACGCCAACTGGCCCTCCAACTACGGCGCCTGGTACATCGCGCAGGTCCTGGACGCGCTGACCTCGAACCCGGACGTGTGGGCCCGTACGGCCCTGTTCATCACGTACGACGAGAACGACGGCTTCTTCGACCACGTGGTCCCGCCGTTCGTCGGAGCCGACGCCTCCTGGGGCAAGTCCACCGTGGCCACCGCCTCGGACTGGTTCCCCGGCAAGGTCGGCTACGCGGCCGGCCCGTACGGTCTCGGCCCCCGCGTCCCGATGATCGTCGTCTCGCCCTGGTCGACCGGCGGCTACACCTGCTCCGAGACCTTCGACCACACCTCGGTCATCCGCTTCATGGAGTCCCGCTTCGGGGTGCGCGAGCCCAACATCTCGCCCTGGCGCCGTACCGTCTGCGGCGACCTCACCTCGGCGTTCGACTTCACGCGCACGAACACCCAGCCCGCCGCGCTCCCGCCGACGGCCGGCTACTACCCGCCGGACAAGAACCGCCACCCCGACTTCCCGGCCACCGCCCCGGCCGTCGGCACGATGCCCCGCCAGGAGCCGGGCGGCAAGCCCACCCGCCCGCTGAAGTACGCCCCGTACGTGGACGGCTTCGCCGACACCACCGCGGGCACCTTCCGCCTCACCTTCGCCGGCGGCCCGTCGGCCGGCGCCCAGTTCTACGTGACCTCGGCGAACCGCACGGACGTCCCCTGGACGTACACGACGGAGGCCGGCAAGTCGATCGCCGACACCTGGAACACCAAGTACTCCAAGGGCGTCACGGACCTCAGCGTCCACGGCCCCAACGGCCTCCTCCGCCGCTTCCGCTCCCCCGGCAAGACCGCCGTCCCCGAGGTCACCGCCCGCCACGACGGCACGACCGGCAACCTGACCCTGACCTTCACCAACCCGGGCGCCGCCACCCAGGTGACGGTCACCAACGCGTACGGCGGCACCCCCGTCACGCTCTCCGTCGCCCAGGGCGCCACGGTCACCCACACCGTGAACCTCGCCCCGTCCGGCCGCTGGTACGACGTCACCGTCACGTCCCCGGCGTCGGCGGACTACCTCCGCCGCCTGGCCGGCCACGTCGAGACCGGCACCCCGGGCGTCTCCGACCCGGCGATCCTCACCTACTGACCCCTGGCACCAACGCCCGGTCGAACGGGCCTGACCTGAGGTCCACCAGGTGAAGAGGG
>NZ_JBHJQI010000230.1:0-8503 GCF_042262805.1 Streptomyces sp. NPDC056361 | reverse complement strand
GAGTTCCGTCGCAGGATCGGGGGAGGACGGACGGCGCGGCGGCGGAAGGGGCACGAGATGGCGAAGAAGGACGACGGGAAGAGGAAGCGGGAGCCTCGCGAGCCCCGGGAACCGGTCCTGTGCGACGTGCTCCGCGTCCCCGCCGGCGAGCGCGTCGACCTCGGCTCGTACGACGCCTCGGCCACCCCGGCCGGCCCCACGGGCAAGGCCGCCGGACTCGCCGCGTCCGCCGCCCTCGCCCCACGCCTCGCCGCCCTCCAAGACCGCCTCTACGCGTCGAGCACCGGCGGCGACCGGCGGCGCCTCCTCCTCGTGCTCCAGGGCATGGACACCAGCGGCAAGGGCGGCACCGTCAAGCACGTCATCGGCCTCTTCAACCCGTCCGGCTGCCGCATCCACGCCTTCAAGGCCCCCACCCCAGAGGAGCGGAGCCATCCGTTCCTCTGGCGCGTCATGAGGGCCCTCCCCCTGCCCGGCGAGATCGGCATCTTCGACCGCTCCCACTACGAGGACGTCCTCGTCGCCCGCGTCCGCGACCTCGCCCCCCGCCCCCGGCTCGACCTCCGCTACGACGAGATCAACCGCTTCGAGAAGTCCCTCGCCGACGACGGCGTCACCCTCGTCAAGGTCTTCCTCCACCTCTCCTACGAGGAACAGCGCTCCCGCCTCCTCGAACGCCTCGACAATCCCGACAAGCACTGGAAGTTCCACCCCGCCGACATCGACGACCGCCTCCTCTGGCCCGCCTACCAGGACGCCTACGCCCTCGCCCTCGAACGCTGCACCACCGACCACGCCCCCTGGTACGTCGTCCCCGCGGACCGCAAGTGGTACCGCAACTGGGCCATCAGCACACTCCTCCTCGAACACCTGGAAGCCCTGGCCCCGGCCTACCCACCGGGCGACTTCGACGTGGCGCAGTGCCGGGCGCGGCTGTTGGAGACGTGAGCGGAGCCACCGAGTGGCCCCGCCCGTCGTGACGCTGCTGTCGAGTCGCGAGCGTTAGACACTTTGATCGGTTAACTTCCGATCGTGAACATTTCTGCACGAAAGATGGCGGCGCTCGGAGTCCTGGGCGCCGTCCTCGTCGGCTGCGGCGGGGGTGGGACGGAGAGCCCGGCGCGCGAGGCGGATGCCCCGGTCGTGTCGCGCAGCGCGTCGCCGAAGGCGAGTGCGGCCGCCGCCGGCCCCAAGCCCGCGCGCGTGCCGACGGCCCCGCCCACGATGGCGGCGGGACCCGGAGGGCTCACCCCGGTGTACACGCGGAGGGCGAAGGGGGTCGAGAAGGTCGTCGCGCTGACGTTCGACGCGGACATGACGGCGGACCAGGGGCCGAGGGCGGCGCGGGGGGAGCGGTTCGACAATCCCGAGCTGATCGCGACGCTGAGGCGGCTCGACGTGGACGCGACGGTGTTCATGACGGGCCGTTGGGCGGAGGAGTACCCGGAGCAGGCGAAGTCGATCGGCGGGGATCCGCACTTCGAGATCGCGAACCACTCCTACAGCCACTACGCGTTCGCGTCGCCCTGCTACGGCCTGCCGACCGTCGCGGGCCCCGACATGGCGACCGACGTGCAGCGGGCCTTCGACGCCTTCCGCGACGCCGGGGCGGTCAACGTCGTCCCGTACTTCCGCTTCCCCGGCGGCTGCTACGACGACGCCGCGCTGCGCGCCCTCGGCCCGACCGGCGTCACGGCCGTCCAGTGGGACGTCGTCAGCGGTGACGCGTTCGCGAAGGACCCCGGCCCCGTCGCCGAGCAGGTCGTCGACGGGGTGAAGCCCGGCTCCCTCGTCGTCCTGCACTGCACCCGCAGCGCCGCCCCCGTGACCGAGCAGGCGATCCGCCGCATCGTTCCGGAACTCCGCGCCCGCGGCTACCGCTTCGTGAAGGTCTCCGAGCTCATGAGCCGGTGAGCCGGCGGGCGGACCGACCAGGGGCCGCGGCTCACTCCAGGCGGGCCGTGGCCCGGCAGGAGAGGGCGGCCGTGACCGCCACGAGGAGGAGGGCGCCGGCGCAGGCGAGCACGGGCGGGTCGGCGGTCGTGGTCCGGGCGCCGGTGATCAGGGCGGTCATGGCGTGCTTCGCCGGGGAGCCCGTGGTGACCAGGGCGAGGAGGGAGCCGAGGACGAGGGCGGTGAGCGACCAGCCGGGCGCGGGGAGGAAGGGCCGGGAGGACAGCACGCCGACGGCGGCGCCCGTCAGGGCACAGGCGAGCGCGGCGAGCAGCCCGGTGGATCCGGCGGCGAGCACGGTGACGCCGCGCCGGTCGCTCACCGCCGTCACGGTGAGGACGGCGACGGTGCCGACGACCGCCGGCCAGGCGGCCCCGGTGAGCAGCGCCGCGAGGTGCGCGCGGCCCCGGCCCGCGGCGGCGGCGATCACGCTCCGGGCGGCGGGCGGCTCCTGCGTGAGGCAGATCCGCACCGACCAGGCCGCGACGGGCAGCAGCGCGGCGGCGGTGAAGCCGAGGGCGCCGAGCACGGGTTCGCCCGCGCGCACCCCGACGCCGACGACGGCCACGTACAGGAGCAGCGGCGCCAGCCAGCGTTGCGAGCGGAGCAGCAGTCCCGACTGGTAGCGCAGGAGCGCCGTCATACCCGTACGCCTTCGCTGTCGAGGTGGTGGACGTGCCAGGCCGCCGCGAGGAGCACTCCGAGGAGGGCGTCGGAGTGCGCCGCGTCCACGGTGAGGACGAGGGTGCCGGTACGGGTGCCGGGGCCGTCGCGGTCGGGCGCCGGCTCGGTGACCGGGTCGCCCGGCAGGCGCGCCGGAAGCGGCCGGCCGCCGGACACGGTGATCCTGACGAGGGGTCCGGGGGCGTTCGCCGCCGTCTCGCGCACCTCCCGCACCCGGCTCGCCGCCACCCCGTGCACCGCGTCCGCCTCTCCCGCGAGCCGCCGTGGATCGTGGTCGACGAAGACGACGGTCGCACCCGCCGCGAGGCGTTCGCGGACGGCAGCGTCCAGCTCCGCGCGGGCGCCGGTGTCGAGGCCGGTCCAGGCCTCGTCGAGGACGAGGAGGCCGGGGTCGGCGAGGAGCGCCTGGGCCACGGCGACCTTCTGGCTGGTGCCCTTGGAGAGTTCGGCGAGGGGGGTGCGGGCGTGGTCGGCGGCGCCGAAGCGTTCCAGCCACTCCGCCGCGCGGGTCCGGGCGGCCGCACGGCCGATGCCCTGGATCCGTGCGAGGTGGACGAGGTAGTCCTCGGCGGTGAACGGCAGGGCCGCCGGGAAGCGCTCGGGGACGTACGCGGTGCGGGCCGGACGGCCGGTGATCCGGCCCTCGGTGGGCGCGTCGATGCCGGCGAGGAGCCGGAGCAGGGTGGACTTGCCGGTGCCGTTGGCGCCGACGATCCGGACGAGGGAGGCGGCGGGCAGCGTCAGCCCGACCTCGCGCAGGACCCACGGTCCGCGCATCCCGTGCCGTCGCCCGACCCTCTCCAGTCTCGTTCCCGTACCCGGTCCGGCGCCCACCGCGACCCCCGCTCCCCGCCCGTCCCGCTCCGGCCTCAGTTCGACGCGTTCTTCTGCGGGGTGAGCTCGCTGGGGCGGACGACGACGAAGCCCTGGCCCTCCAGCTTGAGCTGGACCGCTTCGCCCGAGCCGCCGCGGATCATCGAGCCGAGGGACTGGGAGCGGTGCAGCGAGGTGTGCAGCTGCTCGCTCCAGCCGACGACGGCGTCGGTGTCGACGTAGACCGGGGCCTGCGGAGTGACGGGGATGACGATCGGGTTGCCCTCGCACATCAGGGCGATCTTGCCGTGGCCGGAGAAGACGGAGTTGAAGATGCCGCCGCCGGTCATGCCGGCGCCCTTCACGGTCTTGATGTCGTAGTGGAGGCTCGCGTCGAAGCAGAGCACGTTGCGGCCGTTGACGGTGAAGGCCTCGCCCTGCTCGATCTCGACGATGAAGCAGTTCTGCGCCTCGTGCGCGAACCAGGCCTCGCCCTGACCGCGCACGGCCATCAGCGCCAGGCCCTCACCGGTGACGGCCCGCTTGAGGAGGCCGCCGATGCCCTGGGCCTTGCGCTCGAACTGGAGGTCGCCGCGGAACGCGATCATGGAGCCCTGTCGGGCGTGCATCTCGCCGTTGACGGTGTACTTGACCGACTTGGCGTTCTGGAGGGTCATCCCCGGGAAGCCGGCGGTCTCGGCGAGGTGCTCGCCTGCGAAAAGATCACTCTTCATGAGGGGCATCCTGGCCCGGAAGCGATGATTCCCACAAGAATCACTCGTCACGGCAGTGGCAGACTTGCCGGGTGAGCAGCAACGAGACCGATCTCCGTGACGAGAAGCCCCAGTTCGTCCTCCCCCTGGTCGTCCGCATCGAGAAGGACGCGCCGCCGGCCAGGACCGACGCCCTGGAGACCGCGGCGCGGGCCGTCCTGGAGATCCTCACCGACGACCGCTCCCTCGGCGACGGCGAGTGGGCGCAGGCCATGACCGACTGGCAGGACGCCCGCATCCGCAAGGTGGTGCGCCGGGCGCGCGGTGCCGAGTGGCGGAAGGCGGGCGCGCTCCCCGGGATCACGGTCGACGGCAAGGAGGCGGAGGTGCGGGTCTTCCCGCCGGTCCCGCTCGACGGCTGGCCCAAGGAGCTGGCCAAGCTCCAGGTCTCGGGCACCGACCTCGACGACCCGGCCGCGCCCGGCCCCGTGCCGGACGGGGCGGCGGTGCTCTGGCTCAACCCCGAGCTCGACATGTCGGCCGGCAAGACGATGGCGCAGGCCGGGCACGGCGCCCAACTGCTGTGGTGGGCGATGTCGGAGGCCGAGCGCACGGCGTGGCAGGAGGCCGGATTCCCGCTCGCGGTCCGGACCGCGACGGCCCGGGACTGGGCGGATCTGACGACGAGCGGGCTCCCGGTGGTGCGGGACGCCGGCTTCACGGAGATCGCACCGGGCTCGTGCACGGTGGTGTCCGCGTTCCCGAACCTCAAATGAAGCTCTGAACGTCCCCCTCGTGGGGTTCGAACGTCGCCGCCCGGGTCATCACCGGGGTGACTGAGGACCGAAGGAGGGGGACATGACGGAACTCGGCATCGGCATCGGCTGGCGTCCCGAGATCGCGGAGGCGGTGGAGGCACTGCCCGGCCTCGACTGGGTCGAGGTGGTCGCGGAGAACATCTGCGCCGGCCACCTGCCCGACTCGCTGACCCGGCTGCGGGCCCGCGGCGTGACGGTCGTCCCGCACGGCGTCTCGCTGGGGCTCGGCGGCGCGGACCGGCCGGACCCGGCGCGGCTCGCCGCGCTCGGGGAGAAGGCGGTGGCCCTGGGGGCGCCGCTGGTCTCCGAGCACATCGCCTTCGTACGGGCCGGGGGGCCGCTCACGGCGACGCCCGTGATCGAGGCCGGCCACCTGCTGCCGGTGCCGCGGACCCGCGACGCGCTCGACGTCCTCTGCGAGAACGTCCGGATCGCCCAGGACGCGCTGCCGGTGCCGCTCGCCCTGGAGAACATCGCGGCCCTGATCTCCTGGCCGGGCGAGGAGATGACGGAGGGGCAGTTCCTCGCGGAGCTCGTCGAGCGCACGGGGGTGCGGCTGCTCGTCGACGTCGCCAACCTGCACACCAACCACGTCAACCGCGGCGAGGACCCGGCGAAGGCCCTGTCCGAACTGCCCGTGGAGGCCATCGCGTACGTCCACGTGGCGGGCGGGGTGGAGCGCGACGGGGTCTGGCACGACACCCACGCGCATCCCGTGCCCGGGGCGGTGCTCGGCGTCCTCGCGGACCTCGCGTCGCGGGTATCGCCGCCGGGGGTGCTGCTGGAGCGGGACGACGACTTCCCGTCCGCGGCGGAGTTGTCGGGGGAACTGGACGCGATCCGCGCCACGGCCGCCGTGGGCGTGCGTTCCGCCGGGGCGGACCGGGTGGGCACGGCCCACCAGCACGGCGCCCGTTCCGTGGTGCCCGTCTCCCGGCGGGCCGTCACCGTCCGGGAGCACCCGCTGCTCATAGGCGCCGGCGCCCGCGTCTCGGGCGGCCTGATGCCGGGCGCGCCGGCGGAAGCCCCCGCGGAGGCACTCGCGGAGGCACCCGCACCGGCCGCCCCCGCCCCGAGCGAAGCCGCGCGCCAGCGCCTCGGCCTCGCCCAAGCCTCCCTGCTCTCCGCACTGGTCGCCGGGACCCCCGTGCCCGAGGGCTTCGACAGCCGGAGGCTCGGGGTGCAGAGCAGGGCGCTGGCGGCGAAGCGGGCCGGCGTCGTCGCGAAGGTGGCGCCGGAGCTGCCGGAGATCCTGGGGAAGGGGTTCCGGCCGGCGTTCCTGGCGTACGCGAGGTCGCGTCCGATGAGCGGCGGATACCGCCGGGACGCGCTGGACTTCGCCGAGCACCTGCTGGTGGCCGAGCGTCCGGAGGACGCGGAGGCGCGGCGGAGGCTCACGGAGTGGTGGCAGGACCGTTCCGGCAGCCGACCGCCCGGCCGTGCGACCCGGCTGGTCCGGGCCGCCCGTCACGCACTCGTACGGAGATGACCATGGGCGCTCTGACCCTCCTCCTCTACACCGCCGGTGTCACCGGCATCGTGCTGCTCGTCGCCCGGGTGATCCGGTCGCGCCGCGGCTCCGGCGGGCCGGTGCACGACCGGTACGAGGCCGCCTTCCTGAGCGGCGGACCCGCCCGGGTCGTCGACACGGCGCTCGCCGCGCTCCAGGCGGACGGCAGGGTCGCCATCGGCGGCCCCGGCATCGTGGCCGTCGTACGCCCCACCGCGTACGACCCCGTCGAGCGCGCGGTGCTCCACGAGCACGCCGCCGCCCCGCACGGGGCGCTGCACCACCTGCGGACGGCCGTGATGCGGCACCCGGCGGTCCAGGAGATCGGCGACGGGCTCGCCGGCCGCGGGTTGATCGTCGCCCCGGCGACCCGGCGGACGACGCTCCGGTGGTGCGCCGTCCTCGGCTTCTCCGCCTTCCTGTTCTTCCCGGTCGCGGCCGTCCTGACGATCGTGGAGTTCGCCAGCGACCCCGACGCGTCGGTGCCGTACTTCGTGAAGGTGCTGCCGCTGCTCTTCGGCGCGGGGGTCACGGCCCTCGTGTGCGGGGCGGTCTCCGCGAAGCCGGTCACCTCGGCCGGTCTGCGGGCCCTGTCGGCGTACGGCCGCGGGCACGGGCACCTCGCCGACGCCGGGCACCTGGTGGCCCTGCACGGGCTGCGGGCGCTGTCGGACCCCGTACTGCGCGAGCAGCTCCTCGCCGCCGCGCGGGTCCACGGGGGGCCGCGCCGACGCGGGCGCGGGCAGCGGACGCCGTCGGCCCACCACTACTCGTCGGCGGACGCCGCGGTCCTCGGCGTGGCCACCACGTGGTGCGCCGACAACGGCTCCTGCGGCGGGGGCGTCGGCTCCGGCCCGTCCGGGTCGTCGTGCTCGTCGGGTTCCTGCTCGTCCGGGTCCTGCTCGTCGGGTTCCTGCTCCTCGGGCGGTTCCGGCGGCTGCGGCGGCGGTTCGAGCAGCTCGTGCTCCAGCTCCAGCGGGAGTTCGTGTTCGAGTTCCAGCGGGAGTTCCTGCTCCAGCTCCAGCGGCTGACCGCCCGTGCGCACGGCGGGCGCGCCCATTCGAGTGGCGGGCCCGCCCGTCCTCCCGTAGAACTCGGACATGATCTGGGTTCCCCTGTTCCTCGTGGCCTGCGTCGTGGCGGGTGTCGGCTGCGCGCGGGTCTGCCGTGCGGCGCTCGCCGCCGCCCTGCCCCACCCCGGTGCCCCGGGGAGCGGAACCGACCCGGACCTCACCCTGTGCGAGGCCGCGTACCTGGCCGGCGGTCCGCTGCGGGTCACCGATCTGACCCTGGTGTCGATGCACCGGGGGCGGCGGCTGCTGCTCGCCCACACCGGCTGGGCGACGGTCGTCGACGCGGGCGGCGCGGACCGGGACGAGCTGGAGCGCGCCGTGCTCGGGGCGATCGGGCCGGGCGGCCAGTGCCCCGTCCCCGCCGTACGTCCGGTGGTGGCCGCCGGCGACGCGGTGCGGTCCATCGAGGAGCGGCTCGTCGGTCTGGGGCTCGCCGTGCCGGCGGCCGGCCGGCGTGAGGTCGCGGACGGGCTGCGGGCGGTGAAGGCGGGTTTCGTGCTGAGCCTGGTGCTCGGGACGGCCGCGGCGCTGCTCGTCCCGGTGGCCGAGCGGACCCTGGTGGTGGCCGCGTTCACGCTGCCGCTGCTGGCCTCGGGGCTCTGTCTGCTGATCGGCGCGGTCGAGCGGTACCCGTACACGCGCTGGGCCTCACCGGCCGGGCAGCGGCTGCTCTCCGGCCTCTCCCCCGCCGATCCGCTCACCGCCCTGGCGACGCGCGGGCCCGCGGTCCTCGAACCCGAGCTCCGTGCGGCCCTCCGGGGGCAGGCCCGCCGGGGACGGGACGACAGACCCTAGGGGCGGCACCGGCGGCGGGAGGGCCGGGGCGCTTCGGAAAGGCCCCGGAAATGACGCCGGTGCGGCGCGCGTCACGCGCGCCGCACCCGGAGCCGGACCCCGTGTCGGGGGGGCGGCGGGCACGTGTTTACCCCCAGGCGGCTG
>NZ_JBHJQI010000229.1:0-8771 GCF_042262805.1 Streptomyces sp. NPDC056361 | reverse complement strand
TCCAAGAACGCCCAGGCCGCCGCCGCGTTCGTCGCCTGGCTGTCCTCACCCGAAGGACAGAAGATCCTCCAGGACGCCGGCTTCCAAAAGCCGTAGCGGATCCGGGGCCGTTCGGAGGCCGAGGGGCTGCCCGTACCGGGGGGACGGGCAGCCCCTCCGGCCGTACACGTGAACACACGAGGGAGAACCCGATGAGCACGAGAATCCGGCGGGGCTCCGCCACGGGCAAGGCCCTGATCCTGGCTGCTCTGTTGACCGTCGCGGTACCAGGAGGCGCGTACGCCAAAGCCGTCGACGTCACCGTCGTCACCCCCGGGGCCACCATGGGCCCCGCGACTCCCTTCACCGGAGTCTCCTCGCACGCCGACTGCACCGACGGCCTCGTCTCCGGCGGAGGGGCCGACCAGGCCATCGGCAGCGACGAGATGTCCAACGGCAACCACGTGCTGGGCATGGCGCCCAGTGCCGACGGCGCCACCGAGTACACCGAAGTGCCCGGGACCGTCGGCACCGACGCCACGCACTGGATGGCGTTCGGCGGAAGCGGGAGCCGCAGCAGCGGCGCCTTCTCCACCACCCCGTACGCGATCTGCCTGCGGAGCAACCTGATCAGGCACACGCAGGTCGTGATGAACAAGGCCCAAGGGCCGTCCGTGGGGTTGTCGTCCAAGCTCGTGACGGCGACCTGCCCGGTCGGCACCGTCCTGATCGGCGGCGGCGCCCGCACCACCCCGGCGGACGTCGGCAGTCTCAAGCCGATCGCGAGCTTCCCCACCTTCGCCGACGCCGCACACCACTTCGGCTCGATCGCCGCGGGTGACGGCGAGCGCGATCCCGACTCCTGGACCGCGGTCGGCGGGATCGGCGGCGGGCGCGGCGCCGACAACATGACGTACGCGTACGCGATCTGCAGCACGGACGGCATCGACCTCAAGCACGTCGCCACGACGGTCCGCTTCACCGAGGTCGACGGCCCGAACACGGCCTCCACGGGGGAGACGGCGACGACGGGCTGCTCCCGCGAGGACGGGCGGCTGGTCAGTGGCGGCGCCGCGATCAGCGGCGGCAACGTGACCACGACCGACTTCGGCAAGGCGACCTCGGGCGGCCCCCACCTCAACGGCAGCTTCCCGAGCGACGCCGCCGGCACCCCGGTCGGCGACGGGGGCGCCGACCCCTCGCACTGGACGGCAGCCACCCACAGCGGCGGTTCGCCCTCGCCGGGCAGCTACTCCGACGTCTGGGCGCTCTGCCTGGACGTGAAGCACGGGCACAAGCGGTAGCAGCTCCCCGAACACGCGCACCGGAGCGGCCCCTCCTGCCCCAGGAGGGGCCGCTCGACGTCGCGCGGGGACGATCGACGGTGGCCCGGGTCAGCGCACCCGGCCCCGCCTTCAGGTGCGCCGGAGTTCCCGATCGTCCCCCGTGAACGGTCCCTCTCGACACCGGGCGCGTCCGGGGATCCCGTGCCGGCGGCCCGGTCCTCTACCGTCTCCTCCATGCCACCTCCGCTGCTGCACCGGCGCTGTCCCGAACTGGCCGACTCGCTGCCCTTCCTCCGGCTGGGGAAGGGCCCCACACCGGTTCGGCGGCTGCCCGGACTCGGGGAGCGCTCCGAGCTGTGGGTGAAGGACGAGAGCGGATACGGCGACGGCGGCTGGGGCGGCAACAAGGTCCGCAAGTTGGAGTGGCTGCTGCCGGAGGCCCGGCGGCGCGGTGCGCGGACCATCCTCACGGTCGGCGGCCTCGGCACCAACTGGGGCCTCGCCGCTGCCTGGTACGCGCGGGAGATGGGGATCGGGGTGGCCCTGGGGCTGATCGACCACCCGGTCGACGAGCACGTGCGGGCCCAGCTGGAACGGCTGCGGGCCTCCGGTGCGACGCTGCACTTCCTGCACACCAAGACGGGGCTGATCCTGGCCGCGCCCTGGCTCTTCGCCCGACACGCCCACGGCCGCACTCCGCCGTACTACCTCCCGGCGGGCGGCTCCTCGCCGCTCGGTACGCTCGGCGCCGTCGAGATCGCCCTGGAGCTGGGCGCGCAGGTCGAGGCCGGGGAGCTGCCGGAGCCGACGTGGCTCGTCACCGCCGTCGGATCCGGCGGTACCGCCGCGGGTCTCGCCCTCGGACTGCGGCTCGCCGGGCTGCGCACCCGGGTCCTCGGTGTCGTGGTCAACGACACCCTGCGGTTAGACTCCGCCACCCTCCTCGGGCTGGCCCGCCGCTCCGCGGCCCTGCTCAGGGCCCGGGGTGCCGCTCCGAGTTGCGCCGGGCCCGCCCCCGACGCGATCCGCACCGAGACGGCCTGGCTGGGGGACGGCTACGCGCACCCCACCCCCGCCGGGGACCGCGCCCTCGCCCGCGCATCGGCGCGGGCCGGTCTGACCCTGGAACGCACCTACACCGCCAAGGCGCTCGCGGCCCTGCTCGACCTGGACGCGGCCGGGCGACTGGACGGCGGCCCGGTGCTCTTCCTGCACACCCACGGACCTCGATGAGGGCGAGGCCCGGTCGCACGAGCGGCGGGGACGACCGAGCCGGAGCGCGATCGGGGTGTGCGCTCCGTGGTCGACCGCCGTCCCGCTCCGTACCGGCGTTCTGTCCGTGGTCAGGCCAGCACGCGGAGGGCCGCGGGCCTCACCCTGAGGGTCACCGGCAGGGTCGCGTCGACCTCGCCGTCCGCGCCGTACGGCAGGGGGCGGTCGGCCTCGATGCGGACCTCCTTGCCGCGCAGGATCTCTATCTGAGGGCGGTTCACGTGCGCGCCCGTCTTCAGTTCGTTCATCATGGCGAAGAAGAGACGCTTGGGCGCCTCCTTGATCACCACGACGTCCAGGAGGCCGTCGTCGACCCGCGCGCCCGGTGCGACCTTCCTCCCGAATCCGTAGAAGCCGGAGTTGGCCGCGACCACGGTGTAGCCGGTGCGCTCGTGCCGGATCCCGTCGATCGTGATGCGGTACACGGCGGGCTTCCAGGCGAGGACCGCCCGGAGGCCGCCGGCGTAGTAGGAGGCCGCGCCGCGCAGCAGACGGGAGTCGTTGGCGTGGCGGTTGGCCACCGCGTCGACGCCCGCGTACACGCTGCCGAGGACGCAGGTCCCCCCGTGCTTGGCGGACTCCACCTCGATGGTGTCCACGGCCCGCGGTTCGCCGTCGAGCAGCACCTTGGCGAGGCCCGGGGCGTCGGTGGGAAGCCCCAGGGCGCGCGCGAAGTCGTTGCCGCGGCCCGCGGGGACCAGGCCGAAGACCGTGTCCGTGCCGCTGAGCGCGCCGCCGACGGTGCCGGCCATGCCGTCACCGCCGACGGCCAGCACGACGTGCCCCTTCGCCCCGGCGTCCCGGGCGAGTTCCTGTGCGTGTTCCAGGCTGCGGCTGTAGACGGTGTCGAGCCGCGCGCCCGCCTCCCGCAGCAGCCGGGCCAGCGGGAGCAGGCTCGCCGTGCCGCTGGAACCCCCTGCGGTGGGGTTGACGACGGCTGTGAACTGTCGCATGGATCTGGCCTCCGGGCGGCAGAAGGAGAGGTTCGGGAGGAAGGGGTTCGGGGGGCGGTACTCAGCGGACGGGGATCAGGACCCCGGGGCTCAGCACGCCGGACGGGTCGACCTCGGCCTTGACGGCCTGCAGCATGCGGATGCCGAGGGGGCCGATCTCGCGGGCGTACCAGTCGCGGTGGTCGGTGCCGACGCCGTGGTGGTGGCTGATGGTGCCGCCCGCCGCCAGGATCGCGTCGTTCGCCGCCCGCTTCACCGGCGCCCAGTGCGCGACGGCGTCCTCGCCCTGCGCGGAGACGACGGTGAAGTACAGCGAGGCGCCGTTCTCGTACGTGTGCGAGATGTGGCACATGACGAGCGGCGGGGTACCGGCCGTGGTGAGGGTGCTGGTCAGGGCGTCACGTACCGACGCGTACAGGCCGGGGATCGCGGACCAGAAGGCCGCCGTCTCCAGCGTCTCGGCGAACGCGCCGGCGTCGAGCAGCGCGTCGCGCAGGTAGGGCGCGTTGTAGCGGCCGTGCTCCCACTTGTCGCCGGCCTCCTCGCCGATGAACTCGCCGTCGCAGGCGAGGAGGACCTCACGCGCGGCGGCGCGGCGGGCGGCCGTGTCGGCCTCGGTGCCCTCGAAGCCGACGATGGCCATGCAGCCGGGGTTCTGCGGGAGTTCGGTGGCGCCGATGGCATCCGGTTGCGCCAGTCCGATGAAGGTCTCGGACTCGTCCGACAGTCGCAGCACCGTGGGCCGCGGGCCGTCCTGGGCGAGGCGGCGCAGTGCCGCCGTGCCCGCCTCGAAGGAGGCGAAGCGCCAGCCTTCGTAGATCCGCTTCTGGGGCAGCGGGCGGATGCGCACGGTCACCGCCGTGATCACTCCGAGGGCGCCCTCGGAGCCGAGGATCAGCTGACGCAGGTCGGGTCCTGCCGCCGAGCGCGGGGCTCGGCCGGTCTCCAGGGTGCCTTCGGGGGTGGCGACCGTCAGGCCGAGGACCATCTCGTCGAAGCGGCCGTAGCCGGCCGAGGCCTGGCCGCTGGAACGGGCGGCGGCGAAGCCGCCTACGGAGGCCCATTCGAAGGACTGCGGGAAGTGGCCGAGCGTCCAGCCCTGCTCGTTGAGCAGCGCCTCCGCCTGCGGGCCGCGCAGACCGGGCTGCAGGACGGCGGTGCGCGACACCTCGTCGATGGCGAGCAGCTGGTCGAGGCGCCGCAGGTCCAGGGCGGCGAAGGGCCGCTTCGTGGTGGGCGCGAGGCCGCCGACGACGGAGGTGCCACCGCCGAACGGGACGGCGGAGAGGCCGTGTTCGACGCAGGCCGCGAGGACGGCGAGGACCTCGTCGTGGCTGCCGGGGAGGACGACGGCGGCCGGGATGTCGTCGACCTCGCCGGCGCGGATGCGCAGCAGGTCGGGGGTCGACTTGCCGCGGGTGTGCCGGATGCGGCTCTCGGCGTCGTCCCGTACACCGTCCGGTGCGGAGACGGCGGCGCACAGGGCGGCGCTCGCCTCATCGGTCAGTGCCGGGGCGGGTACTTCGATGTCGGCGACGACAATCGGGCCGCTCTCGCGCGGCGTGACGCCGAGCAGGTCACGCAGCAGGCCGGTCACCGATTCGGGCAGGGGGGCCGCCTTGGCCGGGTCTCCCCAGCCGCTCCACAACATGTCCACTTCGAGAGGTTCCTCACGGTCTGTTTCACGGACGGCGCTGCCGCTCGGCCCGCACTGGCATTACACTGTGACAGATGACGCCCATTCGTCACAACCATGAAGACGCGGATCCCGTACTCGACGCCGCACGCGACTGCGTGCTCGCCGTCGGCGTACGGCGGACCACCCTCACCGACATCGCCCGGCGCGCCGGCGTGTCCCGGATGACGATCTACCGGCGCTGGCCCGACGTGCGCAGCCTCGTCGGCGACCTGATGACCCGTGAGTGGATCGCCGTCGCCGCCGACGCCATGCCGCTCGACGAGGACGATCGGCCCCAGCGGGAACGGATCGTCGAAGGGCTCGTCGCGGGAGCCGCGGCGTTCCGGGCCCACCCGCTGTTCCACAAGATCATCGACGTCGACCCCGAGCTGCTGCTGCCGTACATCCTCGACCGGCGGGGCGCCAGCCAGGACGCCTTGCTCGGGCTGCTCCACACGGCACTCGAGGACGGTCACGAGGACGGCTCCGTACGCCGCGTCCGGCCGGACCTGCAGGCCCGTTCCCTGCTGCTCGTCGTCCAGTCCTTCACGCTCTCGCTGCGCACCATGACCGACGAGACCGATCCCGAACTGAGCGAAGCCGCCTTCCTGGACGAGCTGCGCACCCTGCTGGAGAGGACCCTCACCCCATGACCCCCACGAGCGGCATCGCCCTTCCCGGCTCCTCCCTCGACGCCGAGCGGCGCCGACGCGAACTGGACCGGCTCGCCGACGGCGACATCGTCGACGTACTCGTCGTCGGGCTCGGCGCCACCGGAGCCGGAGCCGCCCTCGACGCCGCCACCCGCGGACTGAGCGTCGCCGCGATCGACGCCCACGACCTCGCGTTCGGCACCTCCCGCTGGAGCTCCAAGCTGATCCACGGCGGACTGCGCTACCTCGCGTCCGGGCAGCTCGACGTCGCCCACGAGAGCGCCGTCGAGCGCGGCATCCTCATGGAACGCACCGCCCCCCACCTCGTCCGCGCCCAGCCCTTCGTACTGCCCCTCACGCCGCTCGTCAGCCGCGGCCAGGCCGCCCTCGCCCGCGCCGGATTCCTCGCCGGCGACCTGCTGCGCGTCGGCGCCCGCACCTCGCGCCGCACGCTGCCCCAGCCGCGCACGCTGTCCGCCGTCGAGACCCGCCACCTCGCCCCGGCCCTGCGCCCCGTCGGGCTCCGCGGCGGCCTCCTCTCCTGGGACGGCAAGCTCTCCGACGACGCGCGCCTGGTCACCGCGATCGCCCGCACCGCCGCCGCCCACGGCGCCCGCGTCCTCACCCGTACCCGGGCCCTGGAACTCCACCGCGACGGCGCGCTGGTCCGTGACGAGACCACCGGCCAGGAGCTGCGCGTCCGCGCCCGCACCGTCATCAACGCGGCCGGCGTCTGGGCCGGCGGCCTCATCGACGACGTACGCCTCCGGCCCTCCCGCGGCACCCACCTCGTCCTGCGTTCCGAAACCCTCGGCCGGCTCTCCGCCGGACTGCACATCCCGATCCCCGGCGAGACGAACCGCTTCGTCCTCGTCCTGCCCCAGGGCGACGGACGCGTGTACGTCGGCCTCACCGACGAACCCGTCGACGGCGACGTCCCCGACGTGCCGGAGGTCCCCGAGACCGACATCGGCTTCCTCCTCGACGTCCTCGGCTCCGCCCTCGACGTCACCGTCCACCGCTCCGACGTGGTCGGGGCCTTCGCCGGGCTGCGCCCCCTGCTCGACACCCGGGACTCGGAGGGCCGCACCGCCGACATCTCGCGCAAGCACGCCGTGCTCACCTCGCCCGACGGCATCGTCACCGTCGTCGGCGGCAAGCTGACCACCTACCGCCGCATGGCCCAGGACGCCGTCGACGCCGCCGTGGCCGCCCGCGGCCTGACCGCCGGTCCGTGCCGCACCGCGTCCGTCCCCCTCGTCGGCGCCGCCCGCCCGCAGACCCTCGCCGGTCTCGACGTCCCGCCCCGCCTCGTACAGCGCTACGGCTCCGAAGCCCCCGCCGTCCACGCCCTCGGCCTCGCGGACCCCGCCCTCGCCGAGCCCGTCGTCCCCGGCCACCCCGTCACGGGCGCCGAACTGGTGTGGGCCGTCCGCCACGAAGGCGCCCTCGACACCTCCGACCTCCTCGACCGCCGCACCCGCATCGGCCTCGTCCCGGAGGACCGCGCCCTCGCCGAGGAGGCGGCCCGCGACGCCCTCGCCCGCACGGCCCCGGCGATGTGAACGAAACGGCGCCCCCGTCCGGACATCCGGACGGGGGTTCACAGGCGGCGAGGCCGGCCAGGGTGGAGATGGTCGGGTCGACGCGGCCGTAGACGATCACCGCTCCGTCGACCAGGCCGCTGCCTGCAATCCTCGGAGGTCAGCGCACCCGGCCCCGGGCCTTCAGGTGTGCCGCCGGGGCCTCCGGGGCGTCCAGGCGGTCGCCGTCGCAGCCCTTGACGTCACCGAAGCGGGAGCCGGTCATCCAGTCCTCCCTCGCCTGGCGGATCTCCTCGTCGGTGCGGGCGACGAAGTTCCACCACAACACACTTCATCACGGCGTCTCTGCAGGTGAATGCCCTATGAGCTCGTAACACGATCATGAGTTGTGTTTCGTGAGGCGCCGCCGGCAGATGAGGCTGCAGGCGAGGGAGACGAAGGCGTCGTGGAGTTCGGTGCCCAGGCGGTGTCCGGCGGATCACGTGACTGGCTCGCGCTCGGGTCACCGGTCTGGGCGCGGGCAGGGTGGCCTGAGGGCCCCACCTGGGCGATCCGGCACGGCGGGAATGTATTCCGGTGCGCCGCACCAGAGAGCCCGATTAGCCTCCCCGACATGCCCATTGAGATGAACGACACCGTGCGCAGCCTGCTTGACGTACCGCACCCGGCCGTCTTGTCCACCCTCAACCCTGATGGCAGCCCGCAGAGTTCGGTGGTCTGGGTGAGCCGTGACGGCGGCGAGCTGCTGATCTCCACCGAACAGGGCCGGCGCAAGGAACGGAACATACTCCGCGACCCACGCGTCGGCCTGACCGTCTTCGACCTCGCCAACCCCTACCTGTACGTCGAGATCCGCGGCACGGCCACCGTTACCGAGGACGCCGACCGTGCGGTGGCCGTCCGCATCGCCGAGGAATACCTCGGCCCGGGCGGCGGCAAGGAGTACCTGGAAGCCCCGCCGGAAGAGGTTCGAGTGGTCGTCCGCATCACCCCGACCAAGATCCTCGGCAACGCCACCAAGACCGCCTAGATTCCGTCCGGCGAGTCATGGGCGGCGTCGGCCTGGACGGCACGCAGGATCCGGTCCCACGTGCCGTCCGCCGACCAGCGCCGGTGCCGTTCACAGACGGTCTTCCAGCTGCCGAACCGCTCGGGAAGGTCCCGCCACGGCATGCCCGTTCGGACCCGGAACAGGATCCCGTTGATCACCTTGCGGTGATCGTTCCACCGTCCGCCACGCTGTCCCGACGCCGGCGAGTACGGCTCCAACCGGACCCACTCGGCATTCGTCAGGTCACCCCGCCCCTTGCCGGGAACAACGAGCCGGCAATCCGACGGTCACATGATCCGCCGGACACTGCCTAGGCACCTCGGGACAGCCGAAAGGGCGCCCGGCCTGGAACTTC
>NZ_JBHJQI010000228.1:0-8808 GCF_042262805.1 Streptomyces sp. NPDC056361 | reverse complement strand
GGGGCCCCACGTGGTTTCCGGTGCTTCCGCGCTAAGCGGCGATCTTGTCCCAGTGCCACTGCGAGTCGAACGACGCGACCTCGATGTGCGCGCCGCCGGCGACCAGCGCCGCCGCCAGGCTCGTCGCCCGCGCGATGAACGCGGACACCCGGTCCGCCGCGAGGAGGTCCTGCTCGTCGAACGGCAGCCCCTCGCAGCGCAGCAGCCGCAGGTCCATGAACCCGTTGAACGTCCGGCCCAGCACCTCCACCGCCTGCGGACTGCGCACGGTGAACCGCACCTTGGCCGCGACATGGCCGTTGTGGTGCTGGTCGGAGTAGTACGCGACGTCCGGGATCGCCGGCGGCACGAAGTGGTCCCGGGCCGCGATCTCGGGCACCTTCGGCAGGTTCCCGACGAGGAAGTGCCACGAGTTGTACTGCATCCGCGAGGAGATCGCCCACGCGGTGTCCGCCAGGTGCGACACGGAGCCGCCGAACAGCCGCCGGGACTCCGGCGACGGCACGACGCAGCAGAAGAAGTGCGGGATCTCCCACGCGGCGATCTTCGGGAACTCCTCCGCGCGCAGCGCCTCGATCAGCGCCGGCAGCGAACGCATCCCGCGGCTCATCGCGAAGTCGGCGTCGAACACCGCCGTCGCCGCCCGCACGGTCTCGTACACCAGGGACTCCAGGCCCGAGCCGAACTCCCCGTGCGGCTCGGCCAGCCAGCCGGGCGCCGCCGCCAGCTCCGCGGTCAGCTCGGCCAGCGTGGCGCCGGTGACCGGCAGCCGCTCCCGCACCCGCGCGCAGAGCGCGGCCTCCAGCTGCTCCGCGTCGTCCTTGACGGGTCCGGCCACCCGCTCGATCTTGTGCATGAGCGGGCCGTAGATCTCCCGGTAGAGCCGGACCCTCCCCATCAGCTCCCGGCGCCGGGCGGCCAGCGCGTCGGCGAGCCCGCCGAGCGCGGCCACCCCGTGCGAGGCCGGGGCCGGCACCGGGGGCAGCGTGGTGTCGGCCGCGTTGTACGCGGTCCGGGTCCGCTCGAAGAGGAGCGCCACGTGGTCGAGCGTGAGCTGCGTCCCGTTGGCCTCCTCGATCCGGCCGTAGCCGGACGAGCGGACGAGGAGCGTGAGGCAGACGACCAGCAGCACGTCGCTGTCCGACCACAGCTCCAGCGGAACCGCCGCCAGCGTGCTCAGCGCGCAGTCGGGGTGCCCCGGCCGCAGCGTCTTGCCCGTCAGCGTGTTGCGGTCGCGGAAGTTGGTGTACTGCCGCTCACCCGCGTACAGGATGAACGGAGCCGTCCGCAGGGCCGCCTCCGTGAGGTTGTCGAGCAGCTCGCGGCGGCCGTCCGAGCCCGCCGCGAGCAGGTACTGGCGGCAGTCGGCGACCGAGGCGTGCCACCGGTCGTCGGCCAGGGCCAGCTCGACCTGGTAGTCCGCGAGGTCCTCGGCGGTCCACGGCACCCGCAGGACGCCGTCGACCAGCTCGGCCTCGCCGCTCAGCGGGCCCTTCGACGGGACCCGGACGACCAGCCGGCCGCTCTTGTCGAGGCCGATCTCGCCGAGGAACGCGGTCGCCGCGCCCTCGGTCCGCTCGGCGGGCCGGGCGTCGTCCCGCCACGACCGGCCGACGAGCACCTTCAACGCGGTCTCGTCCGCCACGGGCAGCGCCCGCAGCTGGATGTCCGCCGGGACGTGCCCGGCGAGCGTGAGGAGGGTGTCGACGGCCGTGGCCAGGTCGGGGGCGTCGACCGCCCGCTGCCACGTCTGCCGCAGCAGCGCCGGGAACCCGGCGTCCTCCGGCACCTGGTAGTCGGGTTCGTCCGCGGCCCCGGCCTTCCGGCCGAGCCGGCTCGGCCGCCGGCTCTGCCGGGCCTTCGCGAGCGCCGCCCGGCGGGGGAGGGTGCCGTCCCGCTCGGTGGGGAACGTCATCCCGTACCCCCCGCGGTCAGGTCGATGTGCTCCCACATGCGGGCCTCGGTCGCGGTCCAGTCCTCGTCCACGTAGATGCAGTCGACGGGGCAGACCATCACGCACACGGGGCAGCCGGAGCAGAGCTCGGGCACGATGACGACGTTGAGCCCGTCGTCGAAGACCGCCCCGAACTCGGCCGGGCAGCTCCGCAGGCAGGTGTCGCAGGTGATGCACTCCGACGTCTCGATGCGACGCGGAGCCTTCTTCCAGTTCTCGTCCCGGGTCCGCGAAGCGATCCGCTCGGCGCGTCCGGTGGTGGTGACGGAAGGAGTGTCCTTCACCCTCGCCATGAATGTGCTCCCCTCACAAGAGTCGGCCCCTCAACGGGTGTTCGTGGTGATCGCGTCGGAGATGCCGTCCCACAGACGGGTCCGGGCCGCGAGCGCGCGGTCGATGGTCTCCTCGCACTCGGTCCACTTGGCGGCGTCGTCGCCGCACAGGTCGGCCAGCATCTGCATGGCCATCGGAGTGTGCTCCTCGGCGTCCACCTGGATGTGGCGGCGGAGGTAGTCCACGAAGGTGGACAGCGTGCCGTGGCCGGCGTCGAGCGCGGCCACCTGGTCGAACATGTCCGGGATCAGGTCCTCGCGACCGAACGCGAAGGCCGCGGCCTGGCAGTGCACCGGCGCGTGGTCGATGAAGTCCCAGGTCGTGCCCACGAATTCGGCCACCGAGCGCGGCACGCCCGCCTCGTCGAGGGCGGCCGGGACGGGACGGCCGGCGCGCAGCAGGCCGATGAAGGCGTCGATGCGCGTGGTGTCGGCGCCGGCCTGCCGCATGCCGTCCACGTACAGCTCGAAGTGGCTGATGAAGCCGTCGCCGAGTTCGTCGCTCTCCTCGACGAGGACGATGTCGTTGATGAGCCGGCGGCTGCCGGTGGAGGCCGACGGCAGCCACGGCACCTCGACGCACGTCAGCTGCCGCTGGAGGGACTTGAGCAGGGACATGAAGTCCCACACCGCGAAGACGTGGTGCTCCATGAAGGTGACGACCGCGTCCACCGAGTCCAGCTGGTGGTAGATCGGGTGGCTCAGTACCTTCTGGCGGGCCGGCTCGATGGCGCCCTTGAGCGTCTCGATGGCCGGGTGGGTGCCATCCCATTCGTACCGCGACATGGTGTTCTCTCCTTCGGATCGGGGCTGGATGTCGGGCGTGCGGGCGTGCGGGTCGGGCGTGCGGGGTGTCTGCGGGGCGGCCGGTCAGTAGGCGCCGAAGTACTCGCGGTGCTCCCATTCGGTGACCTCGGCCGCGGGGCCGCCGGGGAGTTCGTCGGCGCACCAGGCCTCGAAGCGGGCGGCCTCGCTGTCCTTGAGCTTCGCCAGGCACTCCTTGAGGGGCGCGCCGAGCAGCCGTTCGGCGCTCTCGCTCGCGCGGAAGGCCTCGACGGCCTCGGGGAGGGACCGGGGCAGCGGGGGCCGCGGGACGCGGTCGGCGGGCACGCCGGAGAGCATCCCTTCGAGGCCCGCGTGCAGCTGGGAGGCGATGGCGAGGTACGGGTTGGCGCAGGGCTCGCCGACGCGGTTCTCGACGTGGGTCGAGCTGCCGCCGCTGAGGACCCGGACCATGGCGCTGCGGTCCTCGAACCGCCAGTCGACGGAGGTCGGGGCGAGGGTGAACTCGGGGGAGAGCCGCCGGTATCCGTTCACGGTCGGTACGGACAGCAGGCAGAGCTCGCGGGCCCGGGACAGCAGGCCGCCGATGTAGGCCTGGCCCTCGGCGGAGATGGCGTCCTGGAGGCCGTCGCCCTCGGCGAACAGGTTGACGTCGGTCTTGGTGCTGCTGACCGACTGGTGGAGGTGCCAGCCGCTGGGGTCGAAGCTGTCCAGGCGCGGCAGCGTCATGAACGAGGCGTGGTGGCCGCGCCGCCGGCACTCCTGCTTGAGCTGGGTGCGGAGCAGCAGCATCGCGTCGGCGGCGTCGAGCGCCAGCATCGGGTTGAAGGTCGTCTCCAGCTGCCCGGGGCCCGACTCGTGCTCGAACGACCGCAGCGGCAGGCCGAGCCGGACGAGCATCGCGGCGAGCGGGTCGGCGATGTCGGCGACCGAGTCGTAGGCGCTGTCGAGGTTGAACTGGTAGCCGGGGTTCACGGCCTCGACCTGGGGCGCCGCGCCCTGGAGGCCGAAGCCGTTGCCGGCGTTCCCGACCGGGCCGCCGGTCAACTTCGTGAGGTACCACTCCAGTTCGAGCCCGATGACGGGTGCGAGGTCCTCCCGTTCGTACGCGGCGCAGACGCGGCGCAGCACGTTCCGGGCGGAGAGCGGGTGCGGGGTGCCGTCGCGCAGGTACTCGTCGCCGAGCACCCAGGCGGTCCTGGCGCCGTCCCTGGGCAGCACCTGGAAGGTGCGCGGGTCGGGGACGAGGACGAAGTCGCCCGCGCCGAGCAGTTCGCCGACGCCCACGCCGGCGTCGGCGAGGAACTCGACGGCGACCGCGTGGCCGGTGTCGAAGAGGAACGGCCCGGCGCTGAAGTCCATGCCGTTGCGCAGCACCGAGCGGAAGACGTCCGCCGGCACCGTCTTGGAGCGGGCGAGGCCGTGCGGGTCGCAGAACACGACCCGGACGAGGTCGACGTCGTCCAGCTGGAGCTCGACCTGCTCGGCCGCCGCGGCCTGCCGGTCGTCCCAGAGCCCGAACTCGGCCACGAACGAGGGGCGTCCGACGCCGCTCTCACCGCCGATCCGGGACCACGATCTCGAAGCCATGATCAGTTGCCTTTCGCTGTGACGCCGGGACGGGTCAGGGTGAGGCCGAGCGCCGTCGACAGGAGCCCGGCGGCCGAGAGGGCGAAGAGGTCGTCGTCGGCCGGGGCCGCGGGCCCGGGCGCGGCGGAGGAGCGCCCGGCGTCCTTCGGGAGCGCGGCGAGCGCCGTGCCGAAGAGTGCGGCGGCGGAGAGCATGAGGTCGTCGTCGAGCGTCCTGGGCGTCATGGTCGTCTTCCTTCCGTCGTGCTGCCGGGGGGAGCCAGGGTGAGGCCGAGGGCCGTCTCGAGGAGGCCGGCGGCCGAGAGGACGAGGCCGTCGTCGCCGACGCGGCCCACGAGTTGGAGCCCGACCGGCAGACCGGCCGGCGTGAGGCCGACGGGCAGCGACAGGGCGGGCTGACCGGTGAGGTTGAAGGGGTACGCGGCCGGGGCCCAGGCCAGCCACCGCAGGTCCGCGGGGTCGGCGGCCCACGGCGGGGCGATGGCCTCGGCGGCGAACGCCTCGATCGGGACGGTCGCCATGACGAGGAGGTCGTACGTCTCCATCACCGAGGCGAGCCGGGTCCGCAGGGCGAGCCGGGCCGCCTCGGCGCGCGCCACGGCGGCGCCGCTCAGCGACCGCCCGTACCGCACGACCGCCAATCGGCCCTCGTCGCACCAGGGTTCGTCCTGCGGCGCCGTGCCGTGCGCGTCCGCGGCGGCGAGGATGTCGACCAGGGCGCCGTACGGGTCGGGGAACGGGACCTCGATCCGCTCGACGCGGTGCCCGAGCGCCGCGAGGACCGGCAGGACGCCCTCGGTGGCGTCGCGGACCGGCCCCGACGTCCCGGGGAACTCGATCCAGCCGACGCGCAGCGGGCCGAGCGCCGCCGGGGCGGCGGGCGGCGCGGCCCCCGAGTCGGGGTCGCGCGGGTCGGGACCCGCGAGCACCGCCATCATCTCGGCGGCGTCCGCCACGCTCCGCGCCAGCGGCCCGACGTGGGAGAGCCGTTCGGCGCACGCCGGCACGTACGGGATCCGCCCGTACGACGGCTTGAAGCCGACGACACCGCAGAACGCGGCGGGAATGCGCACCGACCCGGCACCGTCGGTGCCGAGCGAGGCGGTGCACAGTCCGGCCGCGACCGCGGCCGCCGACCCGCCGCTGGAACCGCCGGCCGTCCGGTCGAGCGCCCAGGGGTTGCGGGTGGGGGAGCCGAGCCGTCCGACGGTGCTGGCGCTCCACCCGTACTCCGAGGTGGTCGTCTTCCCCACCACGATCGCGCCCGCCGCGCGCAGCCGCGCCACGGAGGGCGCGTCGGCGGCGGTACGGTGGTTGGGCAGCAACGACCCGCGCCGGGTGGGGAGTTCCTCGGTCTGGATGAGGTCCTTCACCGACACGGTGACGCCGAGCAGCGGCCTGCCGCGGAAGGCGGCCGGACCGAGTCGGGCGACCAGCAGGTCGGCCGCCGCGGCCTCCCGCAGCGCACGGGCCTCGGCCACCTCGACGTACGCACCGAGCTCCGGGTCCGTCCCACGGATGGCGCCGAGCACGTCCTCGACGTGCCCGGCGACCGTGGAATGACCTTCGAGAAGTAATTGGCGTGTTTCCTGAATGCCGTGGCAGATCGGCTGCCTGCTCTTCGTTGCGGTGGACTCTGACACGAGACCACTACAAGTCATCTTCCGAATTCCTGGCAACTTACGGATTGTCTCGGCGTTGCATCTGCTGCATTCCTCACTTGAACGGGATTTCTTGCGAAGGGGAAGGTCGGAGAGCAGCATGATTCCGAGGTAATTCACCGTACTGACACGTACTCACACGCTACTTAATCGCACAGGAGAAGACCCGATGAGTCCACGGATGGACAACCCTTCGCTGGTCGTTCCCGGCGCCCTGCAGCCCCTGCTCGACCTGACCGAGGTCATCGGCAACGTCGGCGTGCCGCAGACGACCCTCGACCTGGTCCGGCTGCTGGTCAGCGAGATCAACGGCCGCGTCTACACCCTTGAGGACATCGCGGACAAGGCGGACAAGCGCCTGGCCCAGGTGTCGGACTGGCGCAACCAGACCGTCTTCGACGACGCCGAGCGCTCCGCCCTCGCGATGGCCGAGGCCGTCACCCTGATGACGGACCCGGTGGACATGGCGCCGGACGAGGTCTGGGAGGAGTCCGCCAAGTACTACAACGACGAGCAGCTCGGTGCCATCGTCATGCACATCGGCCTGGTCAACTTCTGGAACCGCGTGAACGTGGCCACCCGCCAGGAACCCGCGGCCTTTCGCTGAGGAAGGGGACACGGCACCGTGCTGAAGCTCATCAACGCCGGTCTCGGCAGGACCGGCACGACGTCCCTGAAGGTGGCCCTGGACCGGCTCGGTCTCGGCCCCTGCTTCCACATGTTCGACATCGTCGGCGACGGAGAGCGCCTCGAACAGTGGGCGAAGATCGTCTGTGACGGCGAGGAGCCCGACTGGGCCGCCCTGTACGACGGTTACACCTCCGCGGTGGACGGCCCCTGCGCGGTCTACTACCGGCAGATCGGCGAGGCGTTCCCCGAGGCGAAGGTGATCCTCACGGTGCGCGACGCCGAGGGCTGGTACAAGAGCACGTACGACACGCTCTACCAGTTCGTGCTCAAGAGCGCCGAGCACCCGCCGGAGCCCGGCTCCCGGCAGGCGAGGCTGCTGGACGTCACGCGCACGATGGTGTGGGACGGCGTCTTCGACGGCCGGTTCGAGGACAAGGACCACGCCATCGCGGCGTACCACCGCCACAACGAGGAGGTCGTGCGCGTCCTGGGCGCGGACAACGTCCTCGTCTACGACGTGAAGCAGGGGTGGGAGCCGTTGTGCGCCTTCCTCGGTGTCGACGTCCCCCAGGAGGAGTTCCCGCACGCCAACGACTCCGCGGCCATGCGGCAGCGGATCGCCGCGGCGGCCGGAGCCGGCCCGGTCTCCGCCGGCTGAGTCAGCGAGGAGCAAGCGGTGTTGATCACGGAAATGTCGGTCCCCGGCGCGTACCGCGTCGAACCCGAGCCGCTGAGCGACCGGCGCGGGTACTTCTTCGAGTCGGTGAAGACCAGCGCCCTGCTGGAGGCCAGCGGCTGGGAGTTCTCGGTCCGCCAGGTCAACTACTCGGTGTCGAAGCGGAACACCCTCCGGGGCATCCACGGCACCAAGGTCCCGCCCGGCCAGGCGAAGTTCGTCACGTGTGTCCGGGGGAGCGCGCTCGACATCGCCGTCGACCTCCGCGTGGGCTCACCGACGTTCGGCCACTACGACGTCACCTACCAGAGCCCGGAGTCGGGAACGGCGGTCTACCTGCCGGACGGGGTCGGCCACGCCTTCCTCGCCCTCACCGACGACACGTGCATGAGCTACCTCTGCTCGCAGGAGTACGTGCCCGGGACGATGATCGACGTCGACGCGCTCGATCCGGAACTGGCACTGCCGTGGGACCTGACGGAACCCCCCATCCGCTCGGACAAGGACGCGGTGGCCCCCACCCTGGCCGAGGCCGCGGCCGCCGGCCTGCTGCCGACCTACGAGCAGTGCCTGCCGCGCCCCTTTCTCGTCCTCTGAACGCGGATTCGGGTGGCGGGCGCGGCGGATGAACGCAAGAATTCGGATTTGATATCGCGCCGTGAGGCGCGGGAAATGTGTGGAGGTGGAGATGGCGGACACCAAGCGCAAGCCGGGTACGCCCGGAGCGTTCTCCCGGTGGATGCAGAAGCGCATGAACGCCCGGATGATCCGCAAGGTGCGCGACGGCAAGGCCAAGTTCATGGGCATGGACGTCCTCATCCTGAACACGGTGGGCAGCCGCAGCGGCCAGCCGCGGGTGACCCCCGTGGCCTGGTTCGGTGACGGCAAGGACGCCTGGCTGAGCATCGCCTCGGGCGGCGGCACCCAGAACCCGGACTGGTACACCAACCTGATGGCCAACCCGGAGCGGGCGACGGTCGAACTGCCCGGCAGCGGGCCGGTGAAGGTCACGCCCGTCAAGCTCGCGGGCGAGGAGCGGGAGGCAGCGTGGAAGCTCATCTCCACCGCGCAGCCCCGGATGATCAAGTACCAGAGCAAGTCCGAGCGGCAGTACCCGATCGTCAAGATCACCCCCAGGTAGGGCCGCCCGCACGAAAGAACGGCAGTCGGTGTCCGCGGACAC
>NZ_JBHJQI010000227.1:4012-8809 GCF_042262805.1 Streptomyces sp. NPDC056361 | reverse complement strand
AACGCCCGGTTACATTCCGAACCCGGAAGCTAAGCCTTTCAGCGCCGATGGTACTGCAGGGGGGACCCTGTGGGAGAGTAGGACACCGCCGAACACCTGCCCTTTTAGCTCAGTCGGTAGAGCGTCTCCATGGTAAGGAGAAGGTCAACGGTTCGATTCCGTTAAAGGGCTCCGAAAAGAAAAAGGCCCCCGCCTCATGGCGGGGGCCTTTTTTGCGTTCTGCGGGCGAGGAGGCCGATGGCCGGCGAACCCCCTTTCGGGGGATCGCCGGGAGAGGAGTCAGCGGGGGTCGGGCTCGCGGAGGCGCATGGCGAGGATGGCCATGTCGTCGGAGGCGGGGGCCTGGGCGAAGCGCTCGACGGCGCGGAGGATGCGGGAGGCGACCGCGCCGGCCGTGAGGCCCGTACAGGTCTTGAGGACTTCGGCGAGGCCGTCGTCGCCGAGCATTCGGGTGCCCTCGCGGCGCTCCGTCACGCCGTCCGTGACGCAGAGGAGGACGTCGCCGGGGTCGAGGGTGATGGTCTGCTCGTACAGCTCCAGGTCGTCCATGACGCCGAGGAGGGGCTGGGGTTCCGCCGCGGGTTCGACCGTGCCGTCGGGGCGGAGGCGCAGGGGGAGGGGATGGCCGGCGCAGACGACCTTGAGGATCGCGGAGCCGTCCGGCTGCGGGCGCATCTCGCCGTAGAGGAGGGTGAGGAAGCGGCTGCGGTCGCCCTCGTCGAGGATCGCCGCGTTGAGGCGCTCCAGGACGGCCGGGCCGCCGAAGCCCTCGCGGGCCAGGAGGCGCAGGGCGTGCCGGGCGAGGCCGGTGACGGCCGCGGCCTGGGGGCCCGTACCGCAGACGTCTCCGATGGCGAAGCCGTAGGCGCCGTCGCGGATGGGGAAGAGGTCGTAGAAGTCGCCGCCGACCTCGTTGCCCTCGCCGGCGGCGCGGTAGATGACGTCGACCTCGACGCCCGGGATCTCGGGGAGACCCGGCGGGAGGAGGCTGCGCTGGAGGGACTGGCTGATCGCCACGCGCTCGGAGTAGAGGCGGGCGTTGTCCAGGGCGAGGGCGGCCCGGCGCGAGAGGTCCTCGGCGAGCTCCAGGATCTCCTGGCGGAAGTGGTCCTCGGAGGGGCGGCCGAGCGTCAGCATGCCGATCACCCGGTTGCGGGCGACCAGGGGCAGGACGACGGTCTCGCCGGCGACCGTGCCGGCCGTGGCCAGTGTGGCGTCGATGCCGGAGGAGAGCGGGCTCGCCGGGTGGTCGAGGGCGCGGACCGAGGCGGTCAGCGCGGCGCGGTGGGCGGCGTCGCCCGGCGCGGTCCAGACCCGGGCGCCGAGGGTCGCCACCGGGTCGGGCGGGGCGATGGAGGAGAGCAGGTCCTTGAGGCCGTCGATGCGGTCCTCGTCCTCGTGGAGCACGTACGAGAGGTACGGGTCGGAGGACTGGTCGGCGATCGTGTAGACCGCGCACCAGGTGGCGAGGGTGGGGACCGTCATCTGGGCCATGAGAGCCAGGGTCTGGTCGCGGTCGAGGGTGCCGGCCAGGAGGTCGGAGGCCTCGACGAGGAAGCTGAGGGAGCCGCGGCGCAGGCGTTCGAGTTCGCCGAGGCGGGCGGACTCCACGGCGAGGGCGATGCGGTCGGCGGCGAACTGGAGGCGCAGGGCCTCCTCGTTCGAGTAGCGGTTCGCGGTCTCGGCGGCGACGCCGAGGGAGCCGGTGAGCCGGCCCTCGACCTTGAGCGGGACGGTGACCACCGCGCGCATGCCGGTGCCTTCGAGGAGCGGGACGGCGCCGGGGACGGCGGCGAGGTCCTCGTGGACGGCGGGCATGCGGGCGGAGCCGTAGCGGCTGGCGCCGGTCTCGACGGGGACGCGGGCGAAGCGCTGGCGGGCGGCGGGGAGACCGGTGGTCGCCCGTACCTCCAGTTCCGTCTCGTCGTCGGTGGCGAGGAGGAGGAAGGCGGCGTCGCCGTCGAGCATGTCGCGGGCGCGTTCGACCGTGCGCTGGAGGAGGCCGTCGAGGTCGTCGGGGGCCGGGGAGCCGATGAAGACCTCGAAGGGGTCGGCGGCGCGGCTCTCGCCTCCTGGTTCGGCGGCGGGGCGCTGGGGGGTCTGGAGGACGGCTCGCTCGTGTTCGCGTACCAGGAGGCAGACGGTGGAGGGCTCGCCCTGGGTGTCGCGGACCCGGAGGTGCGAGGCGTAGACGGGGATGACGCGGCCGTCCGCGCAGCGGATGCCGTAGGTGCCCTCCCAGCGGGAGAGGCGCAGGGCCTCGGCGAGGCCGGTGCCGATGCCGGGAGTGTGGGGCCAGGCGGCGAGGTCGCCGAGGGGTTTGCCGGTGACCTGCTCGGAGCCGTATCCGAAGAGTTCCTCGGCGTCCTCGTTCCAGGCGGTGACGGCTCCGCCGTCGTCGATCTGGACGACGGCGACGCGGACGCGGCTGTCGGCGACCGGGAGGAGCGGGTCGGGGAGGACGGGGCCGGCGGAGCGGGTGCCGACCGGGCGCTGGGCGAGGTCGAGGTGGAACCAGACGTGCTTTCGGGTGGGGGAGTAGTCGACTCCCCAGCGGTGGGCGAGGGCGGCGCAGAGCAGCAGGCCCCGGCCGTTCTCGCGGTCGGGGTTGCCGAGGGAGCGGCCGCTCTGGACGGGGATCTCGCGCTCGGGGTAGCGGTCGGCGACCTCGACGCGGATGCTGTCGTCGGAGCGGAGGCACAGGACCTCGGCGGAGGTGCCGGCGTGGATGACGGCGTTGGTGACGAGCTCGCTGGTGAGGACGACGGCGTCGTCGACGAGCTCGGGGTGCCCCCAGCCCTGGAGGGTGTCCCTGACGAACGCGCGGGCGGCCGCGACGGACCGCCCGACGGGCTCGAAGCTGGCAGTCGCCCGCGCGGTGATCACAGCACTCCTCGTACGCGTCTCGACGCCCGGCTCTGCCATCCTCGGTCTGCCCCTCCCGCTGCCCGGTGGTCGTGCGCGCACCACACCGCCCCCGCCGGGCGGACCGGGGCGGCTGGACAGCCGGAAGCCAGGTTACTTACCTTCACTGTCCGAGCGGACGCCGGTCACCGCTGATTCCGTCCCCCGGGGGTAGGGACGCGGTGCGAAGCTGCCGAACTGTTATCGCCTGGTTCGGTCGCGGTGAAACACTGGGCAGGCTACCGGCGAGAGCCGGAGCGGTACGGTCGACCCCTTTCGGGAGGGACACGGTGGAGTCTGGCACGGCGGCGCGGCGTGGCGGCGGCAGTGGCACGCGCGCGAGGGGCGGACGTTCCCGTGGGGGGACGGTGCAGGTGGACGCGGCGGCGCTGGAGCGGTTGTTGGCCGCTTTGGTGTCGATGCGGGACGGGAACTTCCGTAAGCGGCTCACGGCGTCCGGCGACGGGGTCATGGCGGAGATCTCCGCCGTGTTCAACGAGGTCGCCGACCGGCAGATGCACGTGACCGGGGAGTTGTCCCGGGTCCGGCGGGTGGTGGGGCGCGAGGGAAAGCTGTCCGAGCGCCTGGAGGCGGGGGCCAGTGAGGGGGCGTGGGCGGCGGCGATCGAGGCCGCGAACGCGCTCGTCGACGATCTGGCCCGGCCGGTGTCCGAGGTGGGACGGGTCCTCTCGGCGGTGGCCGAAGGTGATCTGGACCAGCGGATGGACCTGCGTTCGGAGGGTGCCGACGGGACCGTACGGCCTTTGCGCGGGGAGTTCCTGAAGGTCGCGCGTACCGCGAACAACCTGGTCGACCAGCTGTCGGTGTTCGCGTCCGAGGTGACCAGGGTCGCCGTCGAGGTGGGTACCGACGGCAAGTTGGGCGGGCAGGCGCAGGTGCGCGGGGTGTCCGGTTCGTGGAAGGACCTCACGGACTCGGTCAACACCATGGCGAACCGGCTGACGGCGCAGGTGCGGGACATCGCGCTGGTGACGACGGCGGTCGCGGACGGCGACCTGTCGCAGAAGGTCACGGCGAACGTGGCCGGCGAGATGCTGGAGCTGAAGAACACCGTCAACCGGATGGTGGACCAGCTGTCGTCGTTCTCCTCCGAGGTGACCCGTGTCGCCCGTGAGGTGGGTACGGAGGGCGAGCTCGGCGGGCAGGCCGAGGTGGCCGGGGTCGCCGGTGTGTGGAAGGACCTCACCGATTCCGTCAACACGATGGCGGGCAACCTCACCAATCAGGTGAGGGGCATCGCCGAGGTGACGACCGCGGTCGCCAACGGCGACCTGTCGCAGAAGGTGCGGGTCTCCGCGCGCGGTGAGATCGCGCAACTCGCGGACACCATCAACCAGATGACCGAGACGCTGAGGACGTTCGCCGACGAGGTGACCCGGGTGTCGGGCGAGGTCGGCGCGCAGGGTCTGCTCGGCGGTCAGGCGCAGGTGCCGGGTGCGGCGGGGACGTGGAAGGACCTCACGGACTCCGTCAACACGGTCTTCCGGAACATCACCACGCAGGTGCGGGACATCGCGCAGGTGACGACGGCGGTCGCCAACGGCGACCTGTCGCAGAAGGTCACGGTCGACGTGGCCGGCGAGATGCTGGAGTTGAAGAACACCGTCAACACGATGGTGGACCAGCTCTCCGCCTTCGGTTCCGAGGTGACCCGGGTGGCGCGGGAGGTCGGCGTCGAGGGTCTGCTCGGCGGTCAGGCCGAGGTGCCGGGCGCGGCGGGGACGTGGAAGGACCTCACCGACTCGGTGAACACGGCCTTCCGCAACCTGACCGGTCAGGTGCGGGACATCGCGCAGGTGACGACGGCGGTCGCCAACGGCGACCTGTCGCAGAAGGTCACGGTCGACGTGGCCGGCGAGATGCTGGAGTTGA
>NZ_JBHJQI010000227.1:0-3914 GCF_042262805.1 Streptomyces sp. NPDC056361 | reverse complement strand
GAAGAACACCGTCAACACGATGGTGTCGCAGCTGTCGTCGTTCGCCGACCAGGTGACGCGGATGGCCCGGGACGTGGGCACGGAGGGCCGGCTCGGCGGGCAGGCGCGCGTGGACGGCGTCTCCGGCCGGTGGCGTGAGCTCACGGACTCCGTGAACTTCATGGCCGGCAACCTGACGTCGCAGGTGCGGCAGATCGCCCAGGTGACGACGGCGGTGGCGCGGGGCGACCTGTCGCAGAAGATCGACGTCGACGCGCGCGGCGAGATCCTGGAGCTGAAGAACACCATCAACACGATGGTCGACCAGCTCTCCGCCTTCGCGGACCAGGTGACCCGGGTCGCCCGCGAGGTGGGGACCGACGGGCGCCTCGGCGGCCAGGCGCAGGTGCCGGGCGTGGCCGGTGTGTGGCGCGACCTGACGGACTCGGTGAACGGCATGGCCGGGAACCTGACCACCCAGGTCCGCAACATCGCGCAGGTCGCCACGGCGGTGGCGCGGGGCGACCTGTCGCAGAAGATCGACGTGGACGCGCGCGGCGAGATCCTGGAGCTGAAGAACACCCTCAACACGATGGTGGACCAGCTCTCGAACTTCGCCGAGCAGGTGACGAGGGTGGCCCGCGAGGTGGGCACCGAGGGCATGCTGGGCGGTCAGGCCGAGGTGCAGGGGGTCTCCGGCACCTGGAAGGACCTCACCCAGTCGGTGAACTTCATGGCGAACAACCTCACCATCCAGGTGCGGAACATCGCCGAGGTCACCACGGCCGTCGCCATGGGCGACCTGTCGAAGAAGATCACGGTCGACGCCCGGGGCGAGATCCTGGAGCTGGTGACGACCGTCAACACGATGGTCGACCAGCTGTCGAACTTCGCGGACGAGGTCACGCGCGTGGCCCGCGAGGTGGGTACGGAGGGCATCCTCGGCGGCCAGGCGCGCGTGCGCGGCGTCACGGGCACGTGGAAGGACCTCAGCGACAACGTCAACCTGATGGCCAACAACCTGACCAGCCAGGTGCGGAACATCTCCCGGGTCTCGGCGGCGGTCGCCAACGGCGACCTGACGAAGAAGGTGACGGTCGAGGCGCGCGGCGAGGTCGCCGAACTCGCCGAGACCGTCAACACGATGGTGACGACCCTGTCGTCCTTCGCGGACGAGGTCACGCGGGTGGCCCGCGAGGTGGGTACGGAGGGCGAACTGGGCGGCCAGGCCCGGGTGCCGGGCGTCTCCGGCACCTGGAAGGACCTGACCGAGTCGGTGAACTCGATGGCCGACAACCTCACCGGTCAGGTGCGGCAGATCGCCGCCGTCACCACCGCCATCGCCAAGGGCGACCTGACCAAGAAGATCGACATCGACGCGCGCGGTGAGATCCAGGAGCTGAAGAACACCATCAACACGATGGTGGACCAGCTCTCGAACTTCGCCGAGGAGGTCACGCGCGTGGCCCGGGAGGTGGGCACCGACGGGCAGCTCGGCGGTCAGGCCCGCGTCCGGGACGTGGAGGGCACCTGGAGCGACCTCACCGAGTCCGTGAACGAGATGGCGGGAAACCTGACCCGGCAGGTGCGGGCCATCGCGGCCGTCGCCACCGCGGTGACCCGGGGCGACCTCAACGTCAAGATCGACGGCGTGGACGCGGCCGGTGAGATCCAGGCGCTGCAGGACAACATCAACACGATGATCGCCAACCTGCGGGACACCACGCTCGCCAACGACGAGCAGGACTGGCTCAAGAGCAACCTGGCCCGCATCTCCGGCCTCATGCAGGGCCGCCGGGACCTCGACGACGTGGCCTCGCTCATCATGAGCGAGCTGACGCCGGTGGTCTCGGCGCAGCACGGCGCCTTCTTCGTCGCCATGCCGACGGGCCACGCCCACAGCGACGCCGAACTCGTCGGTGAGGGCGACGGCTCGTACGAGCTGCGGATGCGCGGGAGTTACGGGTACTCCACCGGGTCCATGCCGACCTCGTTCCGGCCCGGCGAGACGCTCATCGGGACGGCCGCCGAGGAGAAGCGGACCATCCAGGTCAACGTGCCGCCGGGCTATCTGAAGATCTCGTCGGGGCTCGGGGAGGCCTCCCCGGCGCACGTGATCGTGCTTCCGGTGCTCTTCGAGGGCAAGGTGCTCGGTGTGATCGAGCTGGCCTCGTTCCAGCCGTTCGCGCAGATCCAGCGGGACTTCCTCAACCAGATCGCCGAGTTGATCGCCACCACCGTCAACACGATCAGCGTCAACACCAAGACCGAGGTGCTGCTCCAGCAGTCGCAGGAGCTCACCGAGCAGCTCAAGGAGCGTTCGGCCGAGCTGGAGCACCGGCAGAAGGAGCTCCAGGGCTCCAACCTGGAGCTGGAGGAGAAGGCGGAGCTGCTCGCCCGGCAGAACCGCGACATCGAGGTGAAGAACACCGAGATCGAGGAGGCCCGGCAGGTCCTGGAGGAGCGCGCCGAGCAGCTCGCGGTCTCCATGCGCTACAAGTCGGAGTTCCTGGCCAACATGTCGCACGAGCTGCGTACGCCGCTCAACTCGCTTCTGATCCTGGCCAAGTTGCTCGCGGACAACGCCGAGACCAATCTGACGCCGAAGCAGGTCGAGTTCGCGGAGACCATCCACGGGGCCGGTTCGGACCTGCTCCAGCTGATCAACGACATCCTCGACCTGTCCAAGGTCGAGGCGGGCAAGATGGACGTGTCGCCGACCCGGATCGCGCTCGTCCAGCTCGTCGACTACGTCGAGGCCACCTTCCGGCCGCTGACGGCGGAGAAGGGGCTCGACTTCTCGGTGCGGGTCTCGCCCGAGCTGCCGGCCACGCTGCACACCGACGAGCAGCGGCTGCTCCAGGTGCTGCGCAACCTGCTCTCCAACGCGGTGAAGTTCACCGACACCGGCGCGGTGGAGCTGGTGATCCGGCCGGCCGGCGCGGACGTGCCGCAGTCGATCCGCGAGCAGCTCCTGGAGGCCGGTTCGCTGCGCGACCCGGAGGCCGCGCTCATCGCGTTCTCGGTGACCGACACCGGGATCGGGATCGCGGCCGGCAAGATGCGGGTCATCTTCGAGGCGTTCAAGCAGGCCGACGGCACGACCAGTCGCAAGTACGGCGGTACGGGTCTGGGGCTCTCGATCAGCCGGGAGATCGCGCGGCTGCTCGGCGGCGAGATCTTCGCGGCGAGCGAGCCGGGCCGCGGCTCGACCTTCACGCTCTACCTGCCGCTGAGCCCGACCGAGCTCCCCTCGCACGGGTACGGGCAGGGGTCGGCGGACGTGGAGGACTCGCAGCAGGGCGCGGAGGAGGGGACGGGCGGGGCGATCCACCCGTTCCCGCACTTCCCGCCGCCGCCCGTGCGGACCGAGGCGCGGTCCGGCGCCGGGGCGCTGTTCCGGCACCGGCGCAAGGCCGCGGCGGACGCGAACGGGGCGCGGACAGCGGTTCCGGGGCAGCCCGGCGAGCAGCACGCGCCGGACCGGGTGGAGCAGGAGATGGAGGTCGAGCCGCGCCGCACCTTCAACTTCTCCGGCGAGCGGGTCCTCATCGTCGACGACGACATCCGCAACGTCTTCGCGCTCACCAGCGTCCTGGAGCAGCACGGCCTCGCGGTGCTGTACGCGGAGAACGGGCGGGAGGGCATCGAGGTCCTGGAGCAGAACGACGACGTGACGATCGTCCTGATGGACATCATGATGCCGGAGATGGACGGGTACGCGACGACGACCGCGATCCGGCGGATGCCGCAGTTCGCCGGGCTGCCGATCATCGCCCTGACGGCGAAGGCGATGAAGGGCGACAAGGAGAAGGCGATCGAGTCGGGTGCCTCGGCCTATGTGACGAAGCCGGTCGACCCCGATCACCTGCTGTCCGTCATGGAGCAGTGGATGCGGGGGGAGTGACCCCGCGCCGGGGGTCCGCGCGGTGCTC